>JBKHAH010000047.1:0-26971 GCA_046542995.1 Bacteroidales bacterium | reverse complement strand
TGCTGATATTATTCAGTCCCTGTTTTAATATAAGCGCCCAAGAAGCCATTCCTACCTCAGGAGGGGTAGCAATTGGAACAGGAGGCACTGTCAACTACTCTATAGGACAAGCCTTCTGCACTTTGCATAGCGATACGAAGGAATCTTTAGCGGAGGGTGTGCAACAACCCTACGAAATCTCAGTTGTATCAGGCATTGAGGAAACTCGTGGAATATCACTTTCTTTTAGAGCGTTCCCTAATCCAACAACAGATTATTTGAAATTAACTGTTGAAAGTATTGAAATGAGAAACTTATCCTACCATATCTACGACATTAGAGGTAGGCTAGTAGAAAAAAACACCTTATCAAATACTGAAACTATTATCGACTTTAGAAAATTTACTCCAGCAGTTTACATGCTGAAACTTACAGTAGGTAACACAAACGTAAAAACCTTTAAAATAATCAAGAGATAGGAATTAACTTGTTTTTTAGTATTAACCTTAAGATTAATTATTTAAACAATGAAAGCACTTAGACTTCCCTTAATCGCATTAGTAATATGCTATGCAATTTTACCTATTTCAGGCATTTTTGCGCAAACTCCTCAAACAATGACTTATCAAGCAATAATACGCAATATCAAAGGTAGCCTTATTGCTAACTACCAGGTTCAAATGCAAATTTCAATTATTCAAGGATCATACGATGGAACCAGCGTTTATTCCGAAATACATCAGCCAACAACAAATGAAAATGGATTGGTTACATTAGAGATTGGGAGTTACGAAGGATTTAGTGAGATTAATTGGGCTAATGGACCCTACTTTATTAAAATCGAGACTGATCCAACAGGGGGTGACAATTACACAATCGTTGGTACTAGCCAACTACTTAGCGTTCCTTACGCCCTATACGCTAAAACAGCGGAGTTTTTTGTTGGTAAGGAAACACAGAACCTTACCGATGTTCTAAGTATTGATAACTCTGCAAATAATAACAGGATAACTAATCTATCGAATCCAGAGAATGATCAGGATGCAGCCACCAAAGCATATGTTGATAAGTTAATTGCTCGGGTCGAATTCATTGAAAATTTCCTGGGCATCGATCCAAATAGCTTAACAGATATTGATGGCAATATTTACAAAACGGTAACAGTTGGCAATCAGGTTTGGATGGCTGAAAACTTAAGAGTAACCCACTATAATAATGGCGATTCCATTGCTACGGAATTATCAAACAATGATTGGTGGTACTCTCAAACCCCTGCCTATACAACTTATCCTGATTCAAGTATACCGGGGTTAAATTCTATGGAGGAAGTATTAGAAGCGTATGGAGCACTATATAACGGATACGCAGTAATGGATAGCAGAGGTCTTTGCCCCGTGGGTTGGCGTGTTCCAACTTATGATGAATGGACTGAACTTTTTGAAAACCTAGGTGGTCCTGAAATTGCGGGTGGAAAATTAAAGAGTGAACGTACTGCTCCCGATGCCCATCCTCGATGGGATAGTCCTAACGAGAGCGCTACAAACGAAATAAATTTTAACGGTCTTCCTGCTGGAATGCGTAAATTTAATGGGGAGTACGACTGGATAGGGAGTCGTACAAATTTTTGGACATCAACTTTAAATTCAGGCATTTATCTTCTAACAAGAGGGTTTAGAAATAATTCCGAAAGTGCTTGGTGGGGTTATTCAAACTTTGAGTATGGAATGTCTGTAAGGTGCATGAAGAAATAATAAAAAATCACATATAACTATAAGGGGAAAGCGCTAGGTGCTTTCCTCTTTTTTTAGGAACATATTACGATTCGAAAAACCTAAAACTCCTCCGCACCAAACTCGCTACCAACCTCCTTGCTTTGTCCTTTCCAATTTAAATCATAAGAAATTGCAATCTCCAAAATAGGGCCATACCAGTAATACTGCGTATCCTGATAGAATATTTGTGTGCCGCTGGAATCGTATGCTCGTGTGTTCAACTCCTTCGTGTTAGTGTTAAAAAGATTCAATCCCCTAAGCGAGAAATTCCAGCCCTTCATGCTGGTTGGTGAATACTTTATTGCTGCGTTGGCAAGATAACGCATCTCGTTACGCCCCTGAGCTGTTACCTGCGCTGAACGCACATCAAAATCGGCATTAAAACTCAGCTCACGGGTAATAATAAAGTTAGCGTTTCCCTTTAAACTC
The DNA here is from genome assembly GCA_046542995.1 of Bacteroidales bacterium. GTDB lineage: Bacteria > Bacteroidota > Bacteroidia > Bacteroidales > Tenuifilaceae > Perlabentimonas. The sequence goes on along the minus strand of JBKHAH010000047.1, from coordinate 24,791 downwards.
CATGAGAGTGACCTGTTATCCTCCCTAAAGCCAAAAATATCTGCCTGAACATGGTAATCGTACAGCGAACCTCCAACGAAGATTTTTGTCTTATTTCCTACTTCAAGATTCGCATTCAACTCTGCTCCAAGAGCAGTTGTATTGCCCGAATTGGTGAAACTACGGATAAGCAGCAGCTCCTCATCATAAACCGTATTAACCCTGAAAATAGCATTGTCAACGCCTCGATAAAAACCCGTAAGGGTTAATCGCTGCTTGCTGATAGCTTTGCTGTAGGATAACTCAACGTTATTAATGTACTCGGGTTTTAATGCGGGGTCGCCCACGAGGATAACCTCCAAATGACGACGGAACAGAAATGGTGCCATGTTCTTTATTGGAGCACGACTAATTCTTCTACTTGCTGCGAGTGTAAGCTTATCAGTATTGCTAACAGGATAGCTGGCATGAAATGTTGGGAACCAATCAAGTTTTTGTTGAGTATGCTCGTCGGTTGTTGGCCTATCGAAAATGCTAAAGTAATCGGGGTTGTCAATTTTTAAAATCTGGTCGGTGTATTCCAAACGTAGGCCTGCTTTATAGTTTAATTCTCCCAGACTTCCACTAAAATCGATATAACCAGCATAAATACCGCGCGCTAAATCAATCTGATTCTCAAATTCGCTGTATGCACCCCAAGTATCGGTTTCTACATTTAGTGTATCATAATCTAAACCACCTGCTATGGCGAAGAATTGCGGTTGTAACCCAAGTTTTAGTGTATGGCCATTGTCAAATCCCTTTTCAAAATCAACAGAAAACCTTAACCCATCCAATGGCGTGTTATCTACCTGATTATAATGCAAAAGGTGGTCACCCAGCTCCTCAGTATCGGGGTTATAATGAATGTTTGGATTATTAACTCTATGGATTAATACCGAGTGCTCATAAAGCCCCGATAAATTAAGGGTGGCCGTCTCATCAAAATGGAACGTATAATCTGCACTTGCTGTATGAAAAGTACCCTCGCGAACTCCTTCGTTGGGATTAAATATCCAGTGCTCATTAGTAGGTATCCCGTCAATAGGGTTCATTTGCTCATCAGCAGTAAAAATATTGTAGAGGTAAAATGCCTTTCGCCCTTCAGTTCTCGTTCCGTAATAGTAGGAAGCGGAGAGAGAGGAGCGCTCTGTTAGTTTTGCATCAATCCCAAAGTTTGCCGAAAGATTCTCGTACCACTCCGGTTTCATACCAGAAGCAATCATGTGCAGGTATGAGTCGTTCTCTTTATTAAGGATACGTGCAGAACCTGACCGGCTACTATTTACATCGCGTGAGCTGTAATTAAATCCTCCATAAAGTACCCAGCCATTATTGGCATACATCAGGTTTAGCCCTCCAGCGTAACTATTGTCTGTTAACTCTCTGCCCGTAAGCCTTTCCGTTCTATGCCCCCAGGGTGCACCACCTAGCTGTCCATTAGCCGAAAGTGAAAAACCTTCAACACCTTTGGTTTTAGTTACTATATTAATAATTCCACCCTTCCCCTGCGCATCGTACTGTGCGCTGGGCACAGTAATAATATCGATGCTCTCTATGTTGTTTGCAGCAATTTGCCCCAGTAGGATAGATGGCTCAATTTGTGTTGGGCGGCCATTTAAGTAAACCATAAAATCAGTGGTTCCCCTAACTGATACTTCGCCATCGGGTGAAACGGAAACCGAGGGCAGACGGTTAAGCACATCGGTAGCATTACCGCCACGGGCGGTTTCAAAATCATTGACGCGATAAGTTCGTCTATCAAGCTTGCTACTTACCGTTTGTTGCATAGCGGTTACCTCAACACCCTCCAGCTGAATCGAAGAGGGAACCAGAATAATTGAGCCAAGATTAACACTGGGCACATCGCTTTTTACTGATATTTCTTTTACTTCTTTAGTATCGTAACCCATGAACGATACAGCCATTCTATATTCGCCATAGGGTAATGCTTTTATCTCAAACACACCATCTACGCTGGTTGTTACACCTTTCAAAGGGGCATCCTCATTCTGATTATACAAAGCAACGGTTGCAAAAGGGATTCCCTCGTTAGTTTCCTTATCTGTTACTTTACCCTGCACTGTTCCATTCTGTGCCATGCCATAAACAGCAAATATTGTTATGCTCGCCAGCAATAATAATGTTCTCCTCATAATAAAAGTGAAATTTTATTTCCCAAATATGATGTATAAAACACTATGAACTAACAATTGTTCAGGATCATGCTTCTGGGGTTAAACGGAATCCCAACACCCAATAAAAATATTTCTACACATTCAATCCTCTGGTAACTGTAGCATTTTTAAAAAACATTAGCGTTCTTTGTATGGTATTTTATTAATAGTTTTCTAACATCAGTATTAGATACTTATTGATATATTATCAAATTTACGATATGATTAAATGCAAGGACGTAACACTCTCATTTGATGGCAAGAAAGTTTTTGACGATCTAAATATCCAGATAAGAAAGGGTGAACATGCATGTATTCGAGGTATATCAGGGAAAGGAAAATCTACCTTTTTAAAACTGCTGCAGGGTTACGTAATACCAAGCAGCGGTAGTATTGAGATAAATGGATTGCTATTAAACACCGAAAATATCAAGCGGATTCGAAAATATATGGTTTGGGTACCACAAAACATCCACCTTCCTGTACAGAATGGTTTAGAATTGGCTAACATGGTGAATCTGAAAATTCAGGAGTCAGAAGTTGATAAGTTGCTAAACCAGCTTGGATTAGAGCATGATATAATCAATAAAAATTTCTCGAAAATTAGTGGCGGACAGAAGCAAAGGGTCGTAATTGCCATCTGCTTCGCTCTGCATAAGGATATAGTGCTAATGGACGAACCAACTGCCTCGCTCGACGACGAGTCAACCTCACAAATAATTAATACTGTGAAAGGATTCAATGGTAGCACGATTGTTTCTGCATCTCATAATCAGTTGTGGGTAAAATCAGCTGATAAAATTTATGACCTATGAATAGCATAATTGACATTGGCATAATGGAGCTTCTGTTTAGCTTTGCTATACTTGCGCTCCCAATAGCTTTCCTTTTTTACTACCGAATACGGATTATAAAAAGCACTCTTCTTAGTATAGTCAGAATGGTAATTCAACTATCGCTGGTTGCTGTGTATTTAGAATGGATTTTTGAGCAGAATAACGCCTGGATTAACTCTTTATGGGTGCTTATTATGATTATGGTAGGTATTTTCACAACAATTAAGCGTGCCTCTTTAAACTGGAAACCTTTCCTGCTTCCTCTTTTTATATCGGGGCTAACATCAGTATTAATTATCGATGCGTTTTTTCTGGGGCTAATTATTAAACTCGACTATGTTTTTGAAGCGCAGTATTTCATTCCAATTACCGGAATGATTCTGGGGAATGCACTAAACCACAACATTATTGGGTTACGCACATATTTTAAAGACCTTAACGAAAAAAGCGACTTATACCAGTTTCTGCTCACTAATACGGGTAACAACAAGAAGTTAACCCTCCGCCCCTTCCTTAGTGAAGCTATAAAGCAAGCCTTAAATCCGCTTATAGCAAACATATCCGTTATGGGGCTAATATCGTTACCTGGGATGATGACAGGGCAGCTCCTAAGTGGTAGCTCTCCTGCAGTAGCCATAAAATATCAAATAATGATTGTGCTTGCAATTTTTGCAGGATGCTCTATTAATCTTTTTTTAAGCATTATGGTGTCAAATCGATTTGTTTTTGATGACTATAATAACTTAAAGATTGATAAGATATTCTCATCGGGCTACTCAAAGTAACAATAGGCTACTTCGGTATCATATAAAGGGAATAGCGCAACAGCACCATCTGATTCATTATAAGGAATAGACTTATTATAACCACTGAAACTCACACAAATAAAAAACCCTTCGTATGCAGAAGGGCTTAATAAAAATCCATGTATAAAAGTTGTTTACATTCTGGATAATTCAATTGTTATATCCATTGTAGCTTCAACTCCTTCCATCTCTTCAACTTCTGTCCATTCGCCAACAACCTTATTGTCTGTCATTGTAGTTAAGGTCATAGTGAACGAATAATCATCCTCCTCGGTAATGGTTAGTTTATCATCAGATAAGGTCCAGTTAAAAGTATCACCATCAACATGAACTCCGCTTCCGTCACTCTTAAATTCAATCCAACCTTCGTCAGTTTCTTCATCTGTTATTGTCTGAGTTTGACCATCGATAACCATAGTTATATCAAAGGTCGTTTTATCTACATTCCACTTGCCAACAATAGAGAAATCATCATCTTTACTGCAAGCACTAAAGAGCATAGCAAATACTCCAATTAATGCGAATAGTTTAATTCTTTTCATAATAGAATAAGGTTTAGTTAATAAATAGTTTGATATACAAATGTATAATTTTTTTAGCAAAACTCGTGCCAGTTTACATTTAATCAATAATTCTAAAAAATTTATAAATAAACGAAATCCCCTTACTACCAGATAGCTATAACTGACGGCAATAGATATAGAACTGACTTGCCATCTTTTACAAATAACGGTTATCAAACTTATCAGGGACAAATAAATAAAAAGCCCCCTCGTGCTAAAAAGAGGAGGCTTAATTATTTAGGCTGGATTACATCTAAACTATCCCTGCAAATCCCATGAAAGCTAAAGCAAGAATACCTGCCACTAAAAGGGCTATTGGTGCACCTTTCATTGCTTTGGGAACATCAACCAGGTCGAGCGCTTCGCGAATACCTGCAAAAACAATTAGAGCAAGAGCAAAACCAACCGCGTGGCCTATGGCAAACACTACACTCTCCAATAGGTTAAACTCTTTTTGCACCAAAAGAATGGCTACCCCAAGAATTGCACAGTTTGTAGTTATTAGCGGAAGAAAAACACCAAGTGCCTGATATAACGCTGGACTAGCTTTTTTCAGGATAATCTCTACCATTTGAACTAAAGATGCAATTACAAGAATATACGCTACTGTCTGCATGTAATCAATCTGCAGCGGAATTAGCACATAATGCATTATTAAATAAGTAACAATTGCAGCAATGGTCATTACAAATGTAACAGCACCGCTCATCCCAATTGCTGTTTCAACTTTACTTGACACACCCAGGAAGGGACATATCCCTAGGAATTGAGCTAATACAATATTATTAACAAATACTGCTGATATTATAATAATGATATATTCCATAGCACAAACATTTTATTTTTTAGCAAATCTGTTCATAATGGCAGTTAGGTAGCCTAAGGCAATAAAGGCCCCAGGAGCAAGAACAAACACAAGCATTGCGTATGTTTCAGGAAAAAGGGCTACACCAAAAACTTTTCCACTACCCAATATTTCTCGAGTTGCACCTAATAGTGTTAATCCAAATGAAAAACCTAACCCCATACCTAAACCATCAATAACAGAAGAGCCAACATTGTTTTTTGATGCAAAAGCCTCTGCACGGCCAAGTACCAGACAGTTAACAACAATAAGAGGAATAAAAAGACCCAGCTGCTCATGCAAAGCAGGCAAGAAACCGGCCATGCTCAAATCCACCATGGTTACAAAGGAGGCAATTACTACAATAAAAGAAGGGATACGAACTTTGGCAGGTATTTGTTTTTTAACCAAAGATATTACCAAATTAGCCATAACCAAAACAAAAGTTGTAGCCAAGCCCATTCCTAGTCCATTAATGGCACTTGTTGTTGTTCCAAGTGCAGGACACATACCCAAAAGCAATACAAAAACGGGGTTCTCCTTAATAAATCCTTTTGTAAAGTTAGTTACCTGATTCATTTTTCACCTCCTTCCTTAATGAATGCATCAAAAGCTCGCTGCACAGCATCGCAATATGCACGAGAACTAATTGTTGAAGCTGTTATGGCATCTACCTGACCACCATCCTTCTTCACAGCCAGCTCAAATTTTTCTGGGTGCTTCCCCTGAAACTGAACACTAAAATCTGATTTTCCACTCTCCATCTTATCCCCCAAGCCGGGAGTTTCCTTGTGAGAGATAACCTCAACACCATGAATGGTACCATCTGGCAAAAGACCAACCATTAAATCGATTTGGCCACTAAACCCATTTTTCGAGAAGGTTTGAATAGCCATTCCGATCTCTTCACCATCTAGTGATGCGGGATAAAAAACTAATTCGCCTCCATCAATTTCCCTTGTAAACTTTTCAGCAGAAGGCTGATTATCAAACTCAGGCAAAACAAGGCTGATTGCTTTATTGATTTTTGCATTCTGAGCATCTTCAATGGGCCCCTTTGTAAGGCTATAAACTAACCCTAAGCTGGCCGAAGCCAAAAGTGTAACTGTAAACAGGGTTAGAATCATATTTTTAAAATTCGATTCTTTAGCCATTATTCTTTACCTCCTCTCCAAAACGTGATGGTTTTACATATCGATTGATTAATGGAACGAAAGCGTTCATTATTAGGATGGCAAACGAAATCCCCTCCGGGTAGGCGCCCCAAACTCGAATAACCACCGTTATTACACCTATCCCTATTCCAAATATCCACATACCTTTCGGATGCATGGGTGATGTTACATAATCGGTTGCCATAAATATTGCACCAAGCATAACTCCTCCGGTTATAAGATGGAAAACGGGGTCGGCATTGGCCTCTGGATTAATTAACCAAAGTATTCCTGTAAAAACTCCAATTGTTGCGAATATTGATACAGGTATATGCCAAGTAATAACCTTTGTAATCAGCATCCAGGCAAAGCCAATAAGCAATGCGAAAGCGGCAATTTCACCTAAGGAGCCTCCCATTGCTCCCAAAAAGAGCTGCATGTGGCTAGGAATCTGATCGGCAATTTGGCTCATGGTGCTACCTGCGTTTAGCCCTTCCTTAACAACCGCAAGGGGTGTAGCACCTGTAACAGCATCTACATAAGACATACGCGACTCAATGGGCAATGGCCAGCTGGTCATCTGAACAGGGAATGAGATTAACAAGAATACCCTTCCCACTAATGCGGGGTTAAAAGGGTTTGCGCCCAATCCTCCAAAACTCATTTTACCAACTGCAATGGCAACAAATGCACCAATTACCACTATCCACCAGGGCAAGTTGCTTGGCAGGTTAAATGCTAAAAGCAAACCCGTTACCAATGCAGAGCCATCGGATATTGTTGGCTTTACCTTTAACATGTATTTCTGAATAAGATACTCAAACACCAGGCACGATACAATGGAGATTGCAGTTACTACTAATGCGCCAATTCCAAAGTAAAATAGAGTTACAGCTAAGGCAGGAATTAACGCCAGCACCACGTTATACATCAACCGGGGGGTTGACTCTCCACTATGAACATGCGGTGATGGTGAAACGACTAATAATTTACTCATTATTTTGGGGTTTATATCATCAAAAACATTGATACTCCTAATCTTAACTAATTCTTTCTTGCCCTTATCATGGCACTTACCTCGCCTTTACCCAAGCGAATATAATCGAGCAATGGGAGATTTGCAGGGCAAACGTAACTGCAAGAACCGCACTCCATACAGTCCATAACCCTCTCCTCCTCTAATCTCTCAAACATTTTCCGTTGCGCTAAACGATTTAGCAGGAATGGCTCCAACCCCATTGCACATGCCGATATACATTTACCACAGCGAATACATGCTGGTTGCTCCTCTCTCCGAAGCGCCTCCTTCTCTTGAAAAAGAATTACTCCGGAAGTTCCTTTTGTTATGGGCGCATCAATGGAATTAATAGCTTTCCCCATCATTGGTCCGCCATTTACAACCTTTGCAGTATCTTCGGGCATACCACCTGCCGCCTCAATTAAATTTGATACTGGGGTTCCAATGCGAACCAAGTAGTTCCCTGTTTTCTCAAGTGCCTTCCCTGTAATGGTAACAACCCTTTCAATTAAAGGCTTATTCTTTTGCACGGCCTCATAAACAGCAATGGCGGTACCCACATTATGAACCACCGTACCAACCTCTATGGGTAATCCACCGGATGGCACTTCACGATTAATAAGAGCTTTTATTAGCTGCTTCTCTCCTCCTTGTGGGTACTTAACTTTTAGAGCATACACCTCAACACCATCATACTCAGTAGACACCTTCTTTAAATGCTCTATGGCATCCTTCTTATTATTCTCAACACCAATTAATGCTCTTTCAACTCCAAGAGCCTTTTTAAGAATTGAAATGCCAACCATAAGCTCATGCCCCTTCTCAAGCATAACCCTATGGTCCGATGTTAGGTAAGGCTCACACTCAACCCCGTTAATTATTAGAACATCGGCCTTTTTGCCCTTGGGAATGGAAAGTTTTACATGCGAGGGGAAAGTTGCCCCGCCAAGCCCAACAATACCTCCATCATTCACCTTTGCAATAATCTCTTGGGGTGATAATGAAACCTCCTTTTTCAGGTCGGGGCTACGGTCAATGTCGGGGAGCCACTCATCGCCCTCAACAGCAATAGTAATTGCAGGCTTTTTATAACCGGTTGAGTCCAGCACAGGGTCCAAGGATGTAACCTTGCCCGATACTGATGAGTGGATATTGGCCGAAACAAAACCTGCTCCTTTCGCAATCACCTGTCCAACCTTTACTGTATCGCCTTTGGCAACAATAGGGGTTGCTGGCGCACCAATATGCTGCGAAATAGGGATTATAACCTTTTCGGGGACTGGTAAAACCTCAATGGGTTTGCTAGCCGAAATTTTATTCTCTGGGGGATGAACCCCGCCTTTAGAAAATGTTTTTAACATAACTGTTTATGTTGTATCGAATAATGAGTTCTTATGATTTAAAAAATCACTATTCAATTTTTACTCTGCTTTTTCTGTCTGCGCCTCTTTTTCAACCTTCTTCTTTCGGGGAGGAAAGTTCACCTCAAGAATGGCGTTGGTTGGGCACTCCTCAGTACATTTGCGGCACAACTTGCATTTATTGTAATCAATATACGCCAAGAAGTTCTCAACCACAATTGCATCGTAAGGACAAATCTTTTGGCATTTTTTACACCCAATACAAGCAACTGCACATGCCCTTTTGGCCACCCCACCCTTATCCTTATTAATACAGGATACATAAATGCGCTTACCCTTAGGTCCTTTTTTACGCATCTCAATAATATCATTTGGACAAGCAGTAACACAAGCACCACAAGCAGTACACTTATCATCAACTACCACCGGGAGCCCAGTCTTTTCATCCATGTAAATTGCATCAAATGTGCATGCCTCAACACAATCGCCCAAACTAAGGCAACCGTATTGACATCCTGTATCGCCGCTAAAGATTGTTGTTGCTACCTTGCACGATGTGGCTCCGTTATATGTACTTTGCTTAGGTCTATGTTCAGGTGATCCTGAACAGCGTACAACCGCAATCATGGGATCCTGTGCAGCAGCATCCTTCCCTACAACTTTTGCGGCTGCAGCATACGTTTCGTTTCCGCCAGGAGGGCAGTACAGATCGCTAATATCATCGGCTTTAACAAAAGCTTCAGCAAAACCTCTGCAGCCTGGGTAGCCACAGCCACCACAATTTGCACCAGGCAATACAGCCTCCACCTCATCGATGCGAGGATCCTCGTAAACCTTAAACTTTTGAGCCACAAAGTAAAGAATAACCGCTGCTAAAACACCCAGTGAACTGAGCATTAGAATGGTATAAAGAATAATAGAATAACTCATGCTATTCGATGTTAATTAAACTGATTCAATATCGAAAGAAAATTGTTTTGAGACCTTGTCTCTTAAAATATATAATCCAAAATAGTAAGGTATCAGGGTAGAAAGTGACGCAAGCCCCGCCCTTCCCTCTGGTATTTTAACTGCTGTTAAAATGATTAGGGTAAAAAGAACTATTAAAAAAGGGGTAACATACCCCATCATTAATGCCCTAAAGCCTAACGATTGCTTAAGGACAACCTTTACATCCTGCCCTATGCTATAATGATGATGTGGCTTGTTTATCTGAACGGTTTTCTCTGTAGAATCGGCCATACCACAACCACCTTTAGCATGACAAGCGGAACAAGCAGATTGACTGTTAATACTAACTAGCACGCTGTTAGCAGTAACCTCCTGAACCTTGCCAAGATGCTCAACTGTTTTCGCCTTCTTTGTCATGTCCACTAAAAGTACAAAATTGACTACAAAAATATATTTCTTTGGCTATCTTGAATAATCAAGCAGGAGCAAGTTTGTAATTTAGTTTCATTTTAAATAAGGAGGTTCGAAAAAACATGAGAAGTTTAGGAAAGGGTAAGATATTATTCAACTTTAGCATTTAAAGGATATTTTAACCCTTCCCATTTATCAATTCGCACCCTAACCTTGCCAACCTTAATTGGCGATTCAATATAAACTGGCAACCTGTTGGCATCGTTGGTAACCCATACGTACAGATATTGGCCCTCGCCAAAAATGTCACCAGCAACAAGCTCCACTCTAAATTTCAGGGTGTTAAACTTTCCTGCTCCCCTAACTTTAATCTGTTCAGCTTTAATAAACCTATAGCTAACATTGAACAACTCCTCGTCCAGCGCAACATTTAAAGGGAAAGATTGATCTGGCTTTATCCCAGAGAAATCCAAATTACGAGCCATATATATTGCCGAAACAACATCGTAAATACATCTATCCTCCATTGGTATTTGGTAAAAATTATTTTTGCCGCCCCGCCGCTGAATTCTTGCATCTACAATTCCGCTCTGCCAGTCGAACCAGTACTCATTCTCTTTTGTGTAGCTTCCCTGATTCACGTCAAGTTTGAAGTATATCGGTTTGAGAGTCTTTGCATCAACCCAGGTTTCATGCGTATCTCTAACTTTATAGAACCAATCGTAAAATGAGTATGTTTCCCCAAAAGTATGAAGATGCAATGCTTCATTGCCATCAAGGGTATCTGCATTCACGCTAAAAGTTACCTCCCCAACATCTGTCCATACAAAAAACCATGTATAGCTTAATAAGTAGGAAAGCTTTTCGCCGGGTTTAAAGGCAGTATTATTAATATCACAAGCAGCTTCGGGTTCAGAGGCATCCATTGATTCCACTGAGAACAAGAGTATTAAAAAGACAAACAATCTATAGAATGTATTCATTACTATGTTTTTTTAACATCAAGAACTAACACAAAAAAACAGCAATTAATGTAATGTTAAGTTAAGGATTACTAAATTTGCGGAGCAAAAATTCTGCCATTTATTTATTATGCTTCATAAACGAATATGATTAAGGCAATTAATATTTCATTTTACAAGTTAGTTGTTAAGGTAAGAGGGCTGGGAGAAAAAAGGCTCTTACTTATACTTAGTTGTATTGTGGGAATTTTGAGTGGGCTTGCCGCTGTAGTTCTAAAAAATACGGTCTATTTTACCCGCGATATACTCCAAAAAATTATGGAGCAGGGTACATTTAGCTTTCTATACTTAGCGCTACCTGGCATTGGCATTGCAATTACCGTTCTATACATTAAGTTTTTTGTGAAGGATAATATTGGACATGGCGTTTCACGAATACTTTTTGCTATTTCCAAAAAAGGTAGTAAGCTAAAGAGACACAACACTTACTCGTCCATGATATCGAGTACCATTACGATTGGTTTTGGGGGATCAGTAGGTGCTGAGGCCCCAATTGTTTTAACAGGGGCAGCCATTGGATCAAACATTGGTCAGTTTTTTAGGCTAAACTTTAAAACCATAACCCTACTTTTAGGTTGTGGTGCCGCAGCTGCAATTGCATCAATCTTTAAGGCACCATTAGCAGGATTGGTTTTCACCCTTGAGGTGCTTATGCTAGACCTGACCATGGCATCAATTGTACCCCTACTAATTGCTGCCGTTACAGCAACCATGGTCTCGTATTTTCTACTAGGAGGAGATGTAACCTTTGCCTACGAGATAGTTGAACCCTTTGCTCTATACAAAATTCCATTCTTTATTCTGCTTGGTATTTTTTGCGGGTTCCTATCGTTCTACTTTACGCGCACTACCCTTAATGTTGAAAAAAGATTTTCATCAATCACCAACCCCTACAAAAAAACTGTAATTGGTGGCATAATCCTAGGATTGCTGATTTTTCTCTTCCCTCCACTTTATGGTGAAGGTTTTGACACCCTACAAGCCCTTTTTGATGGCGAACCAACATCATTACTAAGAAACAGCTTACTTCAACCGTATAGTGATAGTTCATGGATTATCCTGCTTGCATTAGGATCCCTGCTTATTTTCAAAGTATATGCAATGGCTGTGACTACTGGTGCTGGAGGTGTAGGTGGTATTTTCGCTCCAACTCTTTTTATGGGGGGAGTAGCAGGCTACTTTCTTTCTAAACTTTTGAATACAACTCTAAATACCAATTTAAACGAAGGCAACTTCACTCTTATCGGCATGGCTGGCATGATGGCTGGCGTTATGCATGCACCATTAACTGCCATCTTCCTAATTGCTGAACTTACAGGAGGATACGTTCTGTTTATCCCCCTAATGATTACATCAACAATTGCCTATCTTACCATGATATATTTTGAACCGCACTCTATTTACACAAAACGATTGGCAGACCGCGGTGAGTTGATAACCCACCATAAAGACAAAGCAGTGTTAACGCTCATGACTCTTGGGAAAGTAGTTGAGAATGATTTTGAGAAAGTTTGCCCTGAGGACACTCTGGGTAATCTTGTAAAGGCAATTAGCCGCTCACGCAGGAATATTTTTCCAGTAACCGATGAAAAAGGGATGCTTTTAGGCGTTGTTCTGCTTGATGATATAAGGGAGCTGATGTTTGAGACGGATAAGTACGAAAGCATTAAGGTTAAGGATCTTATGTCAATCCCTCCCGATCATATTCAGTATAACGAGCCCATGGACAGCGTTATGGAAAAATTTGAGAATAGCGGTGCATGGAACCTACCAGTTGTTGATGATGGTAAGTATGTTGGGTTTTTATCAAAATCAAAAATTTTCTCAGCATACCGTAACATGCTGGTTCAATTCTCCGATGAATAAAAGGGACTAGCTGTACTTAGCAAGTTCCTCTAAACGAGCAAAATCAATAATTTCAAGAGATTTTCCGCTAATCTTAATTATCCCCTCGTTATGAAACTCGGTAAGCATTCGTATTACATTCTCTCTTGAAAACCCAATCATTTGAGCCATCTCAAAGCGGCTAATAAGCAGAACGAATCTTTTTGATTGGTGCGTTTTTGTTGCCAGGTTAAGAATCAGCTTGGCAAGCCGTCCCCTAATATTATTTCGCGTAGCACTCTGTAACTTCTCAAGTATAGGCATCACAAAGTGTGAATTACCATACTCAATAACAGCCATTGATAATTCAGTATTATCCTTTAACACCTCTTTTACGGTTTCTAGAGGGATAAAACGCACTTCTGAATCAGAAAGAGTAACAACAGAAAACAAATACTTCTCTAACGAAAGTACTAAAGGCAAACCAATAAAATTTAGCCCTCTAACAATATCTAAGATAAAATTCTTTTTACCCTCCTCTATCTCCACCTTAACAAAACCATCCATTACCAGTATAAGGTGAGTTGCAAACTCGCCCTTTTTAACAATCGTCTCCCGTTTTTTATACTTAACAACGGCCGATTTCTGAAATAAAATGTTCAGATCCTGTGGCTTTAGCACTTTTGACAACCAATGGCTCTCAACCAAACTCTGGATATTCTCAAACTCATTCATTAGCACTTTGTATAGGTTGTAAAACAATTATAAAAATACTCTTTTCTACTTATACGTCAAACCAAATTATGGTTGCTATGTTGTACGTAAAATTGTGACTAAACACACATTACAAAGGGTTAAACACAACCAATTATTTGACGAGTAGTATTAAAAAAATGAGCATTTTTACATCAACTTAACCACAATTCATATGATTAATACTTTATCTCGTTTTTTTAAACAAAGTACTGTTCTCATTGTGGAGGATGATTACTCAAGCGCACTACTCCTCAGAGAATATATTTTACAGTTGGGAGCTAAAACAATAATTGCAAACTCTTACAAGGAAGCAAAAGGAGCATTCAAAAACATCCCCGATTTAAAGCTTGTACTCTTAGACATTAGGCTTGGAGACGGATGCGGCCTTGAACTAGCAGAATATTTTAGGAGGAATAATTCAGAGGTTATAATTATTGCCCAAACAGCACTGGCAATTGATGAGGATATAATGAGGCTGAAAAGTGGGTGCTTTGACTCGTACCTTATAAAACCAATTACAGAGAGACAACTGTTTGCGAGCATTCACGAGCAAATTCCTAATGAATAAGCTCATCAAAGTTTTTTTTACAATGAATAAGAACACCCTGTAAAAGGCTGATAGCATTAACCTTGTTTTTTGACTAATAAGCTAGTATCTTTGCCGAACGTACAAATTAAGCAAGTAAAAGAACTTTTTATGCAAAGCAAAACAAACGGAAGAACAGTTCTTGTTGTAGAAGATGATAACATTAGCAGAACCCTTCTTAGAGAGTTACTAAAGAACAAAGATATTACCCTGCATTTTGAGAATACGGGGCAAGGGGCGCTTGACTACATAAGCAAAAATCCTCTTCCAAACCTTATACTAATGGATATTCGTCTGCCTGATATTAGCGGGGTAGATATTGCTAAAGAAATTTTAGAAAAACACCCCGAAGTTATAATCGTAGCGCAAACTGCCTTCGCCAACATGAGCATGGAGGAAAATTGCATGAAGGTTGGCATGAAAGCCTTCTTAACCAAGCCTTTGCAACGCTCAATGGTTGAAAAAGTAATAGAAACCTACTTGGGCTAGTCATGCTTTATAATATCTTTTTTACTTATTACAAAACCCCTATTTTTACAAAAAAATAAAATTATGCAAAGAGATAAAACCATATTCGATCTAATCGAAAAAGAGAGAAAACGCCAAACACATGGCATTGAGTTAATTGCATCTGAAAACTTTGTTAGCCCGCAAGTGCTAGAGGCTATGGGATCTGTACTTACAAACAAGTATGCAGAGGGTTACCCAGGTGCTCGTTACTATGGTGGTTGCGAGATTGTTGACCAAACCGAGCAGCTTGCAATAGACAGGCTAAAAGAACTTTTTGAAGCTGAGTACGCAAACGTACAGCCACACTCAGGCGCACAGGCAAACATGGCTGTATTCATGGCCGTAATGAAACCTGGCGACACCTTTTTAGGCTTAGATTTATCACATGGCGGCCACCTTTCGCATGGTTCTCCGGTAAATATGTCGGGCATTTGGTACAATGCAGTTTCATACGAAGTTGATAAAGAAACTGAAATGGTAGATTACGACCAGATGGAGAAGCTTGCCATTGAGCATAAACCAAAACTAATTGTTGGCGGAGCATCAGCCTACTCGCGTGAATGGGATTACAAAAGAATGCGCGAGATAGCCGACAAGGTGAACGCAATACTCCTTATTGATATGGCGCATCCAGCAGGGCTAATTGCAGCAGGACTGCTTGAAAACCCTGTTAAATATGCACATATCGTAACATCCACAACCCACAAAACACTCCGTGGGCCACGCGGTGGAATTATACTAATGGGAAAAGATTTTGAAAACCCCTGGGGATTGAAAACCCTTAAGGGAAAAGTAAAAACAATGGCTCAGGTTCTTAACAGCAGCGTTTTTCCCGGAATTCAGGGAGGCCCACTAGAGCACGTTATCGCTTCAAAAGCAGTAGCCTTTGGTGAAGCACTACAGCCAGAGTATAAAGACTACCAAACTCAGGTTAAAAAGAACGCCGATGCCATGGCAAAAGCATTCATAGCCAAGGGCTATAAAGTGGTTTCGGGCGGTACCGATAACCATTCGATGCTTATAGATTTACGCACAAAATTTCCTGAAATTACGGGTAAGAAGGTTGAGAACACTTTGGTACTTGCTGACATAACCATAAATAAAAACATGGTTCCATTCGACTCGCGCTCGCCATTCCAAACATCTGGCATTCGTGTTGGAACCCCTGCAATAACTACGCGAGGGTTAAAGGAGGAGCATATGCCAATTATTGTTGATTTAATTGATGAGGTAATCTCAAACATTGATGATGAGAAGGCAATTAATGGGGTTCGTGAAAAAGTAAACAAACTAATGGATGATTTTTCTTTGTTTGCTTGGTAGAAACTCACAATTAGCATACTGTAAAAGCCTCATTTTAAAGAATGGGGCTTTTTTATTACGTTCCTTTAACGGCCCATAACAAAGTAAAAACCCTCCTAAAAAGCTGGCCTAATCTTTTACTTCAAAAAACCATCCTTAAATTTACGGGTTGCTTCCTAAAATGTTTATCTTTGGATTAATACAAAAACTATTAACCATGGAACCTTTTACAATAAACCTAAACCAAATGCAAGAGACAAGCGGAAGATATAAACGTTTTCTGCTAATCCTTACCAGCATCTTTTTAATTGCGTCGGCCATCTCCCTTGTTTTCTTTCACAAAGCACATAATGAATGGATAGTGGGTCTCTTCGCCTTATACCTTTTTATATTTGCATATTTTGCCTACGCAGGTCATAAAGCAAAACTATACGTAACTGCGGATGAATTTGCCATTGAGTATCAATTTGGTTTTTTTGTAAAAACCCCCAGCTCAATTATGTGGCAAGCTGTTAAAAAAGTAAGGTTAGGCCCTACATACATAACTTTCATTAAGCGCTCAGGAAGAGGGAAACGAATGTTGCTTGGATGGCTCCCTTACGCTAAAGTTATTGAGATAAAAGAAAAAATAAAAGATTATTGTGTGGCCAAAGGAATAGAAGTAGAGGTTGCTGACTTCAAAAAGGGGTAGCTTATCCGCCAAATAGTTGCTGCCAAAAACTTCTTATGGGACGATTCATCGGAGATTTAAAAGTTGGACACCCGGGTTCGTCAGGTCTTTTAATTTTTGGGGGTAAATAATGCTTTGAACTGTTCTTCTTTATACTCTCTGGATAAAGAATTTTCCGCAACTCCTCACTGTCAACTTCAGGCTCTAAAACTAATTCTTCATCATTGGAATACCTTAAGTTAGGAAGATTGCAGGTTTGATTATAGTCAACTGTTAACGGTGGCAGATTTTCAAGCGATACAATTTTGTCAATTTTGTATCGTATTACAATTCCATGAAAAAGTTGCTTTGCCTCCTCCTCGCTATTACAATCTGTTTGCATTACTAAACGCCAACTAATGTTATTGGAATTTAACCTACTATCCACCGAGAACAAATATTTTAACCTGTTAGCTAGCAGCTCATAATAATTCGTTCTCCAATCATCCTTCTTTTTGGGATAATGAGTGAATACAATATCAATATGCAGGGGAACAGCAAGGCTGCCTAAACTTTGCCAAGCATTCTCTTCATGCAAAATATGCTCCGCATAACCATTCTCTAATATAACTCTGCTGCTGACAGGTTGATTTAAGTGCTTGCTTACATATACCAACTCAATGGAATTATCAAACCAAAAGGCATTATCAACAGGATTATTTAAAATGGCCTCTTCAAACATAGCCTCAGCATTCTGCCCACATACAGAGAGCATAAGGCAATGGTAAAAAACCAAAAACAGAGTAAGGAACCTTAATATATTATGACCATGCATTTGAGTAACCGCTAAAAAAAGTTAAAAATAAGTAAAAACACCTATTAATAATTGTGCCATAAGACTTATATTGTCAGGCATATATTAGGCTGTATGCTAATTAATTGACATCCTGTAAAGTTGCATAAGATTTTTATCTTTGCAAAAAAAATATACTTTTGCACCGCCATTTTATAGGTTCAGGATCATAAAGTACACGAATTAACTACAGTACTTTTTTAAACATTACTTATTTATTTGGTGTTTTTAACAAAAAAATTGGTTATACTATGACATACTATCCAGAAAAAATCGCTCTTTCGGCAAAATCTTTAACATTACTACGTAAACTTTTCAAAGAAAATCCAAGGCTTAACGACATTTACAAACACTCCAATACTTCCGATCAGGCCAAAGAGGAAGTTAAACAATGGGCATACGATACGCTAAATGAAAATAGCGATGCTGCCAACTACTATTCAGGCAAGAAGCCTGGCCGAGAAGGTTTTGAAAAGTTGCGATGGCAAGATTTAGCTGCAATTCGAATTCTGGATTACCTTGATAATTCCGGCAGAGAGTTTGAGAACCCCTACCGCAATGGCAAAATGACCCTAAACGATCCTTTCCATTTACTATGGCTTGGTGTAAAACATGGTTCTGGAGGGGCAAAACCATTGTTCTTTGAGGACATGATTCAGCTCTTCCGTCAGCTAAACAAGCAGCTACCACAAAATATCCCATCAAAGCAAAAAGTTCAGGGATGGATGGACAAATGGCATGATGGCCTTGACCCGCAAATTATTAAAATTCGAGAAGAGAACAAGGAGCGGATTATCCGCGTGCTGGTAAAAAACATTAAAAGTTGCGAGATAGGTGAAAGCCGCTACTGCTTTGACGAGGGCATGTCTGATAAGCAGAAGCTAGAAAAAATGAGGCAGTGGTGGAACGACCACCGATTTCACCTTAGGTTCGCCATACGCTCGCCCCAACTTTTGAATGAATTGCTAGACTACTCCTTAGACCTTGAGACACAAAAAATTCTTGAAAAGGCTGAGAAAAAGGGTATCCCATTTTTTGTAAACCCCTACTACCTATCGCTCCTTAATGCTCGCACCCCAGATTTTGCAGTAGGTTCAGATCTGGCCATAAGGCATTACGTTATTTACAGCAAGCCGCTAATTGATCAGTTTGGGAACATTAGTGCCTGGGAAAAAGAGGATCAGGTAGAACCAGGCAAACCTAACGCAGCCGGATGGCTTCTGCCCTCTAGCCATTGTGTTCACAGGAGATATCCAGAGGTTGCCATACTTATACCCGAAACCATGGGGAGGGCATGTGGAGGGCTATGCGTATCGTGCCAACGCATGTACGATTTCCAAAGGGGTAACCTAAACTTTAACCTAGATAAGCTTAAGCCAAACGAAACCTGGGACGAGAAATTGAACAGGCTTCTTGAATACTGGGAGAATGATCCGCAACTCCGTGATATACTAATCACCGGAGGTGATGCTTTAATGAGCCAAAATAAGTCGTTACAAAAAATACTAGATGCTGTTTACAATATGGTGAAACGCAAGGTGGATGCCAACAAGAACAGACCCGAAGGTCAAAAGTTTGCTGAGATCCAGCGAATAAGACTTGGCACTCGCCTCCTTGCATACTTACCTCAACGTGTAACCGAAGATTTGGTATCCATTCTCAGGGAATTTAAAGAGAAAGCTTCAGAACTTGGTGTTAAGCAGTTTGTTATACAAACTCACTTTGAATCGCCCATGGAGGTTACCCCTGAGTCTGCATTGGCCGTTCAGAAACTGGTTTCCGCCGGATGGACCGTTACAAACCAGCTGGTTTTCACTTCGGCAGCATCGCGCAGAGGTCATACTGCCAAGCTACGTAAGGTGCTTAACGACATTGGAGTTATTACATACTACACCTTCTCTGTAAAAGGATTTTTGGAGAACACATTCAACTACGCAACAAACGCCAGAGCCGTTCAAGAGCAGCTCGAAGAGAAAATTCACGGCTCAATACCTCAAGAGTTTACCGAAGACATAAAGCGGTTCCCCATTGAAGCAGAGGATATGGTACAAAACCTGAAGAAACTCCGTCAGGATGCTGGTATTCCGTTCCTCTCAACAGACCGGAACGTGATTAATCTACCTGGAGTTGGCAAGAGCCTTACCTTCCGCACCATTGGCATAACCCGCTGGGGAAGAAGGATATTAGAGTTTGACCATGACCATACACGCTGGCATAGTCCAATTATTGATAAAATAGGGAAGGTAGTTATAATTGAATCGAAACCAATTGGTGAGTACCTTCACCAGATAGAGGATATGGGGGAGGATCCTGAAGATTACCAAAGCGTATGGGGCTATTCAATTGGTGAGACCGAGCCAAGGTTGCCAATCTTTGAATATCCTGCATATAGTTTTAAAACAACTGAGGATATTATCAACCTTGAGATTTAGAGAAACTCCTGATCTATATTAATAACAGCGAGATGGTAACTTCCCCGTCTCACTGTTTTCATCTTTATAAATAAATATTGAGCACATTAAGCCAGGCTAAATCCCAATTCCATATCGTTTAAGCTTTAGGTAAAGCGTATTTCGGCTAACCTTAAGCCTACGAGACATGCTGCTTATGCTTCCCTCCATAACATTGTAGGCATCCTCAATAAGCATCCTCTCATGATCATCTAAGGGGATAATCCTCTCAAGGGCGCGCTGCTTGTCAAGGTAGAGGTGCTGCTTTTTGAACCTTCGCTCATTCTTAAAGTTCTGGAACATCTTGCCCTTACTACGAATAATTATTTCGAGTAAATCTTTCATCTCCTGAAAGTTATTTGGCCATTCGTATCGTTTTAAAATTAGCACAAATTTCTTTGGTATCTCAGGAGCGGGCATACCAACCTCTTTGGAGATTATGTTCTTAAAATGATTTAACAACTGCGGAATATCAGCCCTTCTCTCTTTAAGTGGGGGCATACGTAGGGAGTTTTTACTAAGGGCATAAAACAGTTCTTTACTGAATTCCTTATTGGCAACCTTAGCCTCCAGATTGATTGTATTAGCAAACACAAGCCTAACATTCACATCAATAGGCTGATCTGCTCCTAACCGATAAACTTGTGAGGATTTTAAAAGATTTAGGAGCTTTTGCTGGTTTACATCACTTAGCAAGCAAATCTCGTTAATATAAAGAGTGCCCCCATTGGCTAGTTCAAAGACACCAAGTTTTGGTGAAAGATTTAAATAAGGCTTGTAATCTTTTGTATAGCCCCATAGCACCTGATCAATCATTTCAGGGGATAACTTAGCCAAATCAACCCTAACAAAGCTGCTGTTACAATATGGGCAATCGTTATGAACTGCCTGTGCAAAAGTATGTTTACCAGTATTCGGCTCGCCAAGAATTAGCAGCGGATCAGTATTACTTGCAGCCGCTCTGGCCTCTTTTACAAGCTGCTTGATGCGAGGAGAAACAGCAATAATATGGTTGAAAGTTTTTGATGCCTCATTTCCAAAATACCTATTTGCTTGGGAAATAACTGTATTAACACTAGTTAGCGTGCAACATATCTCATCAACTTTACCAGATAAATACTTAATTACTTTTAAAGACAAGAGAAACGTTCCATTATTCTTCACATTCTGAAGAGTAACCTCCTGGTTAATAACTTCCTGCCTTTTTGTAGAAAGCTGAGGCAAATCTGGCCACTCATTAATGTATCTTGTAATACTTTTCGATTCTAACTGCTCCCGCTCAACACCCAAAAGGGAACAGGCAGCATCATTGACCAACAAAATCCTACCAGAACCATCGGTAATAATGCTTGGTTGCAAATGCTTGGTAAAAAAAGATATCTGAAAGTCCTTGATACTTTGCATTTTTTTATTTTGCTCAGCACGTATTAATTCACCCTCAATAAGATCTGCATTCTGCATTAGTATTGGCAGGGCGTAGGTAGTATCAAAATCAGTATTTGCAATGGCTGCAAGAATACCAACAAAGCCATGCGACTTACTGGACAATGGGGTCGCCCAGCAGTTTAATACGTTAGCAGCCTTTCCTTTGTTGACCTCCTCAACATAGTTCAAATTTCCTTCTTCTCTTACAATCTTTGACAAGCATGCACCAATGTTGCTAGATAATTTTGGAAAACCCCCAGGAAAGACAGATAAGTCCTTTAGAGTATTCTCAAAAGGTGCTTTACTATGTAAGAGCAAAACACACCCCTCTGTATCAGTTAAAAGCAATGCGAAATTTTTAGTTGATACAAGTTGAAAAGCTCTTAGGATTAGGGGACTGGCTATACTGGTAAGCCATTGGTTTTGAGAGAAACGATTTTGAGCCTCGCTTGCCGTTAGCAACCTCTCATTATAAGTTGTCATTCTATGCAATTTTTGAACATTTTAAATGCTAAACCCATGATATCAGGATTGTATTATACAATGATTCTTTTTTTTAACGTTCTGTGTTATTTTTGGTAAATTTATGAAAGAAAGGACCTAAAGTTCGTCATTTGCAAGTTTTTTTTAGCAGCTATCTCAACCTCTAAAAGTACACTATTTTGCATATTACTATATTTCTGACAGTTAGCAGCGTTCAGGGAATATAAAATCAACAGAACGATCTTGAAATTATAGAAATAACACGACAATAATAATATTTGTTATTAAAGCACTAATAATATGGAGAGAAAAAACATGCTAGCATGGCGATTGTACCGTTTTGGCATGAATTATGCTAAATATTGTGTTTAAGTGAGAATTATTGTTACTACTTAACTAACATACAGAATAATGAAAAGAATTGCATGGATAATTGTTATTCTGGCACCATACCTTTCGCAATGTCAGGACTTGCCCATTTGGGTTAACTCACCTCCCGCATCGAATAGTAAATACTATGCAGTAGGTGAAGGGACATCAATTAGCGCAGATATTGCTGAGCGCAAGGCTCGAATGGATGCAAATGTAAGGCTTGCCGAGAAGGTTGAACCGGTAGTTGAGACAACCGTATCGCGAATAGACTCGATAGTAAGAGGTAATGAACTATTAGTTGAGCGGGTTACGATTATTAGGAGAAAGGTTATGGCATCCCTACAAAATGTTACTGAAACGGAAAAAGTAACCTTAGAAGATAAGGGAAAGTACACTTCATACGTGTTACTATCAATGCCAAAGGAGAGCATTGCCAACTCTTTGCTCAATCAGATTAAAGGAGATGACGACCTGCATAATGCATTAGCTGAAACCCCCTTTTACAGGGGCATGCAAAACAAAGTGGAGTAGGTGGAATCCTATTCCCTAAGCGAACTCACTAAGAATTGACTTAACCTTAGTCACCTTCTCATCCAAAAGCTTATCTGATTTTGCTTCAGCAATAAACCTCAGGTAGGGTTCAGTATTAGAGGGGCGAATATTAAACCACCATTCGGGAAACTCCACCCTATAACCATCAAAATCGAAAGTGGCGGTTGGCTTCTCTGTCTCAAGAAAGAAGTCGCGCACCGCATCCATTGCGCCCTTCTTATTCTCAATACGGAAATTAATCTCTCCAGAATTTGCGTACGTTTCTATTCTTGAAATAAGCTGCGAAAGACTTTTCCCTTCCTTCTTGAATTTACTTATAACATTCAGGATTATTAGGCAGGCCATTAAACCTGAATCGGAGTAGTAAAAATCACGGAAGTAGTAATGCCCGGCTAATTCACCACCGTAGATGCCATCAATTTCACGGAGTTTATGAGCAGCAAAGGCTCTGCCTACTCGCCACGTACGCATCTCGCCACCAAGGGGCTTTAAATACTCACCAACGGCTTTAGATGTTCTGATATCCTGCAGAACCAGCCCTTTCTCATTTCTCTCTTCCAAAAAATAGTGACCCAAAAGGGCAATCATTAAATCGGGAGATATAAACCGGGCATTCTCATCGACAAACATTACTCGATCAGCATCGCCATCGAAGATAATTCCCACATCGCACCTCTCCTTTTTTACCAGCTTCTGAAGATCAACAACATTTTCGGGCACTAGCGGATTCGCCTCATGATTTGGGAAGGTACCATCCAAATCATCGTATATATATTTAGGAAAACTACCCAATAACTCCTTAATAAGAAGCGCAGCCATACCGTTGGAACAATCTATACCTATGTTTAGATTGCTGTAATCACCCACGTAACCTTTAAGGAACTTTACATACTCATCGCGAACCTTCAGTTCTTTGATAGCACCTTTTTTCTCAGCCACCTTAATGGTTGTACCCGATTTTATCTTCTGCTCAATATCCTTTAAGCCTGTGTCGTAACCAACGGGCAGAGCTTTTTCGCGCGAAACCTTCATCCCATTATACTCCTTGGAGTTATGCGATGCAGTTATCTGCACCGACGCATTAAAATCGTACTTAGCCGTTGAATAGTAAACCATTGGTGTGGTTGCTAAGCCGATGTCGTAAACATCGGCACCAGCATCGGTAATGCCCTTGGCCAGGTGAGAAAAGATTTCGTCTGACGAGACCCTAACATCGCGGCCAATCAGCACGCGGTTGGTATTAAGTAGCCCAACTAGAAAATATCCAATCTTGTAAGCATCGTGCTTATCAAAATCCTTATTGTAAATTCCCCTAATATCATATGCATGAAATGCGCCCATAATTTTTTTCGCTAATTTATAAAAAAATAAGAATATACGAATATGTTAACGTAACATAGCCTAAACTTTTGTGAAACGACAATAAAACTCCCATTAGCTTAGCATTTTAAATCAGCATCATAATTTTTTTTACAAAAAAAATGCATTTTATTTGGGAGATATGCATTTTTGCTATACTTTTGCAAACGCATAAAAGAAATGTACTGCGGAAATAGCTCAGTTGGTAGAGCACAACCTTGCCAAGGTTGGGGTCGCGAGTTCGAGTCTCGTTTTCCGCTCAAAACGAAAGGCGGATTTAATCCGCCTTTTTAGTAGCAGAAGAGTTCTTTATGTTTGGGCCCGGATGGTGGAATTGGTAGACACGCAGGACTTAAAATCCTGTGGCCATTGCGGCTGTGCCGGTTCGATCCCGGCTCCGGGTACTAAAAAGGCCTGACATTGCTGTCAGGCTTTTTTTATTTAACCAATTTAAGGGATCAGTTGAAAAAGTTGTGGAGTAAAAAATAAGTAGTAATCTTTGTCAAAAA
>JBKHAH010000046.1:0-27027 GCA_046542995.1 Bacteroidales bacterium | reverse complement strand
TTTTTGCAAAAGAAAAGGGCACCCAAATCTCATGAGCGCCCTATTCATCCTACCTAAACCTGAAAAGATTATGGTACTATGCTAAAAGATTGTCCTGGAAGATAAAGATCCATTCTTATATTTTTTGCACCCAGCAAACTGTCACTAGCTGCAATTGTAGCATTTGATGCATTCAGAACCAGCACCTGGCTAGTACCATATACCGTTGCGCTATCTGCCTCTACAAGTATAGCGGTTGATTCATCAATGCCAATGGCAAGCACCTCTGGGTTTTCAATACAAACAGAAATTAATCTGTTCACACGCTCGCGCCATATAAAATGCTGGTCAATTATTGCGGTTTCAATTAAACCCAGCCCCTCTGTTGTCTCAATGTTGTTTGGCTGTATAGTTTGATAGCCCCTCATGTCAGGGTTTTTAAGCTGGTTGCCGGTAATCATCCTCTCGCTTTGCACGGCAGCGCCGGCACTTGTTCCTGCAATTACAGCGCCATTAGCGTAGGCGTTATGAATAGCTTGGGCAATGGGTGTACCTGCCACTATATCCATAAAGCGGTTTTGGTCTCCACCCGATATGTAAATCATGCTAGCATTGGCTATGGAATCGAGCTTGTGCTGTTCAATAGCTCTACCCTTCTCAAAATTAAACCAGGTGATATTTTTCACGCCCTGATCCTTAAACTGTTTCATAGCCCAGTAGGCTGCGGTATCAACCTCATAGCTGGACATGGGCAGAACCACAATGTAGCCACCCTGCTCAACTCCAGCTAGGTCAATCATTTGCTTCACCATTTCGGGCGGTCTTTTACCTCCGCCAATTATATACAGCTTGCCCTTTGGAGTTTCCTCAATTTCACCTTCGGTTTCAGGGGAGCAGGAGCTAAAGTGAAATGACAGGAATAAAATGATGGGGATTATCCAATATATGTTTTTCATCACATTAGATGTTTTTTATCGGAGGTTTAAAATTTTTCAAACACCTCAATATCATCAATTGATATACGATCGTTATCGGTTGAATTATAATGTCTAAAAGCAATCCAGATGGTTTCACCGGCATAATCAGAAAAATCTATCTCTCTTAAATCATACACCCAGTTCTCTGCCTCTTCCGATAATGTTTCCTCCCAAACAGGATTGTCGGTATCAAAATCACTCGTTTCAAAACCTGTGGTAGAAACGTACACGGCATAGTGCTCTGTGCGATATTCAGGCGTATTAGCTGTTGGACAAACTTTGAAATTGAGCCATATCTCAACGTCTTCTGCAGAGTTAGATAAATCAATCTCTGGAGTAACAATCCAGTTGTCGGGAGTAAGCGCAGCGCCATCCCACGATGCTGAAACAATATACGCCTCTCCTTCAAAGGAGTCCCAGTACCAATCAATACCGTCGCCATCAGCATCATGCAGGGTGAAATCTTCTATTGATTCCTCCTCGTCAAAGGTCTCAATGTAGATTGTTTCCTTAAATATTACCCTAATGGTTTGCGAATGGGTAAGGTTATTGTAATGATAATCGGTATCGGAGGTAATTGTTAGCGTGACATCAAAATCGCCTTCATCCTCGAAAGTTATAACAGGATTCTCTTCGGTTGACTCACGTCCATCGCCAAAATCCCAATGGTACGAGGTGGCATTAATTGACTCGTTAATAAAGCTAACCTCAAACAGTTTTGCACCCTCTTCATCTTCGTTATCAACGTACTGATAGGTGTATGAGAACTCGGCCTGACTGCTTGCTTCAGGCACAGGGTAGTCATCCTTGCTGCAACCAGCTATTAGCAAGGTTGCAATGATGATGCTTAGGTTTATTATACTAAATCGTTTCATATTATTCTGTTTTTTGAGTTAATCTTCATTTAGTAACCGGGGTTCTGGTCGGTTGGTTTAATAGCATCGTTGGAAAGAATTTCAGACTGTGGAATTGGGAAAAGGAGCTGATTTTCGCTGGTTACATTCTCTAATACCTCTAAAGCTTTTCCTGCTCTAATTAGATCGAACCATCTGTGCCCATCGAATGCTAGCTCAAACCTGCGTTGTTGTAAAATTTCTTCTTTCAACTCATCAAGCGTTGTTGCGTCGGTGTCAACCAAATTGGCCCTGGTACGTATTGTATTAATATCAGCAATAATATTGTTGAGTTCAGGGTTGTCCTTATTCGCTTCGGCTTCGGCTCTAATAAGGTACATCTCGGCAAGCCTAAGAACAACAACATTATCGGAGCCCAGTTGCACGTCGGTGTACTTCGCTACTGCCGGCTCGTCCTCGTTGGTTGTAATATCTATTGAGGCGCTAAACCGTAAATCATCCTCATGGTATGCGCCTATAATCTCTTCCGAGGGGGCAAACTCGTGCCTGCCTGCTGGGCGAGGAGAGAAGTACTGAGCAATACGGTTTCCGTCCTCATCGTTAAACGATAGTTCAAATATTGATTCGGAGGAGAATTCGTTTTGGAAAATTTCATCGTAGAATTCAGTTAGATAGATGTCTGAGTGATTCTCAATAACATAATTAGCAGCATCCCATGCGTTATTGTAATCGCCTGAGTAAAGGTATGCTCTTGCAAGCAGAGCCTTTGCAGCTGCCTGGGTTGCCCTTCCTTTATGGGTATTACTGATAAGGGTATCGGCCTCAATTAGCTCGGTTATAATAAAATCGTATATATCCTCTTCCGATGATCTGGGGATGTATAGATCTTCGCCGGCATCGAGCGAGGGTAGCTCCCTTAATGGAACTCCGCCAAATAGTTTCACTAAGTCAAAATATGCGAGGGCACGAATAAATTTAAGTTCGCCCGTGTAATTCTTCTCATCAGCTTCGTTTAAATTTTCAACGCCGGGTAGATAGTATAAAGCGTTATTGGTACGGTTAATAACATTGTAGATGCTTGACCAGATACCTTCAACAAGAAATTGGTCGGGCGAGATAACGTTATTATCAAGCGCGCCATAGTCTTGGCTGGTACCAGTCCAAATAAGATTATCGGATACTAATTCTGGAGCAATTAGGTAGTCAAGACCGTAGTAACCGCTACTTTGGAGTCCATCGTAGCAGCCCATTAATGCTCTTTCCAAATCGTTGGCTGAAGTAATTGCCCCTTCGGAGGGTATTGACTGTGATGGCTCTACATTAAGCACATCGCAAGACGATACCGCTACTATGCTAGCTAGTATTAGGGTTATTCTTTTTAATATTTTCATGACTTATCTGTTTTATCAGTTTAAAAATTAAGGTTTAAACCTACAGTAAAGGTACGTGCTTGTGGGTATGTAAAGAAATCGGTACCTATTCTCACATTGTTTTCACCTGCGTAGTTAACCTCAGGATCCATGCCTGAATAACCAGTAAATGTGAAGAGGTTCTGTGCGCTAACGTACGCTTTAATTCTTTCCACTTTCAACCGTTGAGTAATTCTGTTAGGGAAGTTATACGATAGGGTTACGTTTTTTACCCTAAGGTAAGACCCATCCTCAACAAACCGGGATGATATTCTATTGTTCAAATTCTGATCACGGGCAATGGGCCTGGGAATATCTGTAATGTCGCCCGGGTTCTCCCATCTTCTGAGTATATCAGTGGTTTGATTATCGTTACCCTTTAATGATTCAATGTAAATTCTTGAACCGTTAAATATATCGTTTCCGTAGCTGTACTGTAAGAAAACGTTTAGATCGAAATTTTTGTACGAGAAGCTGTTGTTTATCCCACCAAGAAACAAAGGATGCGGATTCCCGATAACCTCTTGATCTGCTGAGTTTATTTCTCCGTTACCATCTAAATCGCTCCAAACGCAATCACCTGTTGATGGATCAATGCCTTCCCAAACGTACCCCCAGAAAACGCCTATTGGCTCTCCTTCAATAAGAGCATTGTTCCCCCTGCCAAATAGCTGTAACTCATCGCCATAAAGCTTGGTTATTTCATTCCGGTTGGCAGAAAGGTTAAGTGAGGATGTCCATGAGAATTCTCCCTGAATATTTTCTGATGAGAAGTTGAATTCAACTCCTTGATTCTCTAGTTCACCAATATTATCACTAATGTACGTAAATCCTGATGAGCCTGGAAGTGTTCTGTCTAACAGGAGGTCGGTAGTGCTTTTCTGGTAGTAATCGGCATTAAAAACAAACCGATCGTTAAAGAAGGCAATATCGAAGCCAACGTTAACCTCCTGTGTGGTTTCCCATTTTAAATCGGGGTTTGGAAGCTGAACTGGAGCCAGCCCAGATTCCCCCAGATAATTATACCCACCACCATATAAGCCAAGCGAAGCGAAGGTTCCAATGCGGTCGTTACCCGTTATACCAAAACTGGCCCTAATTTTTAAATCGCTAAGTGCAGAGAAGGCCTCCATGAAGCTTTCCTCAGAGATTCTCCATGCCGCCGATGCCGATGGGAAAAAACCGTACTGGTTATTCTCACCAAAATTTGATGAGCCATCGTAGCGGGCATTTAGAGTAAAAAGATACTTGTACTTGTAATTATATTTTAATCTGCCAAACCAGGAGTTAAGCCCGCTAAGCGTTTGGCTGGCACTTCCTTCCGTTTGAGCGGCAGAGGCTATGTACTGAAACTGATCACTTGGGAATTCTTTACCTTCTAAGAAACTCGATTTACGTGAGTACTGCTCAAAGCTATATCCAGCCAAAGCATTAAAGTTATGAATGTCGTTAATACTTTTTGAGTAGTTTGCAGTATAGTTATTAGTTATGGTTAGCACCCTGCTAAAAGTTTCAAAACCCTGTCCGTTATATGTTGATCCTTGTCGGGTAGTTACCGGATCGTAGCTATGTTCATTTAGATTAAGGTAATCTAAACCAAGCTTTGCATTTAGAGTTAACCCCTCGAATAGTTGGTACTCAGTATCGAAGTTGGCAATGTTTCTAAAGGAGTTGGACTGGTTAACTGCTTCATTTATAATGGATATTGGATTTGCGTATGGTCCTGATTGGTCGTAGTTCCCTTCCTCGTCATATACTGGATGAACTGGAGGTAGCGTAATAGCGTTTGGTAATGGGCCATGTAGCGATTGGTCACCCTCAACTCTATTGTTAAGAGAACTTGAAACGCTGTATGATACGCCAACCTTAAACTTATCGTTTATTCTGTGGTCAAGGTTTGCACGACCACTCAGCCTTTGGTAATCGGTTCCTTTAAGAATACCCTTCTGGTCGAAAAGAGTACCACTAATAAAGAAAGTTGTCTGCTCGTCGCCACCATTAAATGATAATTCGTAGTTTGATATGGGTGCAGTACGGAAAATTTGAGAGAGCCAATCGGTGTCAACCGCCGGATTTGCTATATCCTCATCCGTGAATTCGGGAGATCGTCCGCCCTCAATATTCATGTGGTTTCTGTACTCCATCCATTGGCTCGCATTGAGCATGTCAAGCGTTCTTTCTACCTGTTGAAATCCTTGGTAGGTATTAAATGAAATTTTTGTTTTTTGCGATTTACCTCTTTTTGTAGTAATAAGCACAACACCATTTGATGCTCTGGCACCGTATATTGCTGCTGCAGAGGCATCGCGAAGGATTGATATTGACTCAATGTCGTTTGGGTTAATATCGCTTACAGCGCTAATTCCCTGACCCTGAAAACCAACCTGACTATAATCTCCCGTGTTTATTGGAACGCCATCAATAACGTATAAGGGTTGGCTACCTGCTGATATTGAGCTGTTTCCTCTAATTCTAACCGACATTGCTCCGCCGGGTGTGCCTGAGTTTTGAACGATATGGACACCAGCACTCTGTCCTTGCATCACATTGTCAATTGACTGTATTGGGCGCTCCTG
This sequence comes from Bacteroidales bacterium, assembly GCA_046542995.1. Classification (GTDB taxonomy): domain Bacteria; phylum Bacteroidota; class Bacteroidia; order Bacteroidales; family Tenuifilaceae; genus Perlabentimonas. The sequence continues at coordinate 21,232 of JBKHAH010000046.1, read as the reverse complement.
CATGCCCTCGGTGCTAACGGCACCAATTGAGCCTGTAAGTAATCGTTTGCTTTCGCTACCATATCCGATAACTACAACCTCGTCAAGTTGTCTGGCTTCCTCTTCAAGTGACACATTGATGGTTGTTCTTCCTTCAACCGCAATTTCTTGTGTATTGTATCCTATAAAAGAGAATACTAGAACAGGGTCTTCAGTTGAAAGTTTGATACTATAACTCCCATCAATATCGGAGGTGGTACCTAGCGTTGAGCCCTTAAGCATTACATTTACGCCGGGCAGGGTTTCTTCTGTATTGGCATCCGTTATTACACCCTTAACCGTTATGGATTTTTGCTTGGCTGTACCTTTTGGTATGGGCTTTAAAACAATCTGCTTACCCTCAACTGAATATGATATTTTTTCGTTTGCAAGCAGTTGGTCTAATGCCGATTCTAAATTAACCGATTGTAAATTAATTGTAATTGGTTTGTTCACATCAAGCGTGGTGTTTGAATAAATGAATGAGAAACCCGTTTGAGATTCAACATCCTTAAACACTTCGCGCATAGTAACGTCCTTAGCATTTAAGGTAACCGTTGGTTGTTTAGCAAAAATGGGGTTCGCCACCATTAGCGTTATCACCAGTAGGAATAAATACCTTGGTAGCGTTACACGATTTTTTGGTTTATGATACTTCATAACATAAATAATTTGGTTTAATAATTAGTTCTGTTTATAAGGCTTTTCGGTAACAATTACCTTGTTACCTCTTATATGAAAGTTAAAAGAGGCTGTTTGCTGTAGAAGGCTGAAGATTTCATAAATGGATTCATCGGAAAATTTTGCTGTAAACCTATAATCCCTAACAGTAGGGTGAAGCAGATCAACTTGAACTCCGAAGGTATTCTCAAGTTGCGTTGCAATATTGCTAAAGCTTTCGTCCTCAAAAACAAGCTGGTTGCTTACCCATCGGGTTTTTGTTGAGGTATTCGTTTTATCGAGTAAAAAGTCGTTGGCTTTCTTATTCCATGAAATTTTTTGACCCGGAGAGAGGGAGACTGATTTTGCTGATCCTGATCTGTTAGTATTCACCTTAATTTTTCCTTTAACCAGCGCTGCCTCCCATTCTTTCACTGATGATTTTGATATTAGGTTAAAACGTGTTCCTAGAACCTCAATATCAGCAAGTTCAGTTTTTACTATTACTGGCCTGTTCGGATCGTGTGAGATGTTGAAAAACGCTTCGCCTTCAATTTCTATTTCTCGAACTTTCTTATCAAAATCTTTATTATAAGAGAGTTTGCTTTCTGAATTTAGCCAAACCCTAGAACCATCAGGTAAAAAAACTTCAGATTTTGCTCCGTGGGGGGTTGTAATAGTTACTAATTGACTATCGGAAAATATACCTATTTGCCATAGCACTGTACCTGTTGAGAAAAGCAGGGCAACTGAGGCTGCCGCTGCCAACAACCTGCTTCTAAGGGAAATATTTCTACTTCCAATGGAAGTATTGGGCTTACTTACTGCTATTCGCTTATATATTGCTGCGAGAATTTTATATAATTGAGGTTTTTGCACTCCCTCTGCTGGTGGCTGATTGTCGTCCCACTGCTCTCTCATCATGCTCTCTACTTCTGGCGTTTTAAGTAGTTCGTTTTGCTCCGCTTTGCTTGTAATACCTGCAAAAAAACGAGCGAAAAGTTCCTGTTTTCTCTTCTTTTCCATTAAGCACTTAGTTAGGTGTTCAAAAAGTAATACACTTATAATTATAACTCCCCTTAAATGCCTTTAAAAAATATAATTCTTTTGAACCTTCGGAAACATTAATTGTTAAATTTGTATCCGAAGTTTTTTCAGTTTATAATATGATTGAAGAGTTAGAACAGATACTACAGAAGGTGCGTGAGCTATACATGCGTTATGGTATTAAAAGTATTACCATGGATGATGTTGCATCAAATTTGGGGATATCAAAAAAAACGCTTTACAGGCATGTAAGGGATAAGGATGATTTGGTTGGTAGGTTTGTTGATCAGGAGATTGAAATTCAAAGACAAGACACCAGCTGCATACAGAAAAATAGCAACCTAAATGCAATAGAGGAGCTGCTTATGGTTAGCAAAATGATTAATCATAAGTTAAAGCAAGTTAACCCAGCCACTGAGTACGATTTAAAAAAGTATTATCCCCACCATTTTGCTAGGTTGGTGGAGAGCAGGCGTGAACGAATGTATTTGAGTATTATTGAGAATATTCGGAAAGGAAAAAAGGAAGATTTATACAGGAAAGAATTAAGTGAAGATATAATTGGAAAGTTGCAGGTTTCGCGCGTTGAGAGTTTGGTTAACAATGAGGTTTTTTCAATTGAGGAGTTTACCTCGCCTAAGTTCTTTCAGGAAATTTTTATTTACCATATCCGAGGAATAGCCAACGAGAAGGGTATCTCCTTTCTTGAATGCAAACTAAAAGATTTTGATATTGACGATATAACAAACTATTGATATGAATTTACAAAGAGTAAAACTTCTTTCAGCCCTATTATTATTGAGTTATAATGCATTTGCTCAGGATGAAACCTTTGAGTTATCTTTAAGTGATGCGCAGGAATATGCGGTGCAAAATAACTTGGAGAAGAAGAATGCGGCAATTGATGTTGATATTGCCGATAGGAAAGTATGGGAGACTACAGCTATGGGCCTCCCGCAAATTTCTTCTGGAGTTGATTTTCAGGCAATACTTAATGAACTGCCAAAATTTACAGTGCCCGGCCCTCCTGGTCCTGACGGACAACCAACTCAAATGGAAATTGATGTTGGTGAGCGTGTAAATGCTACCTTTAGTATTACGGCCTCTCAACTCCTGTTTAGTGGTCCGTACATTGTAGGATTACAAGCATCCAAGGCTTACAAAACCCTATCGGAAAACGCATTGGCTAAAACCGAGCGAGAAATTAAATCCAATGTAGCATCGGCATACTATACTGTGCTTCTGCTCCGTGAAACAACATCGATACTAGATTCAAGCGCTGCAAATTTAAGGCAATCATATAACGAAACCCGGGAGATGCATAAAGCGGGTTTTGTAGAAGAGGTTGCTGCAGATCAAGTGAAGGTGTCGATGTCCATGGTTGAAAATTCTTCTCGTGAAACGGTTCGTCAATTACAATCCGCAAAGAATTTGCTAAAACTGCACATGGGTATAGATATGAGTAGAACCATTGAACTAACCGATAATCTGGAGTCGTTATTAGGTCGCTTCTCACCATCTATAGATAGAGATGTGGCACTGGATCCGAAAATGAATATCGACCTAAGGATAATGGAGAACCAAATTGAACTTAGCAGCCTACAGCTTAAGCGAGAGAAATCAGAGTACCTGCCCAGCTTGTCGGCATTCATTACCTACCAGAAGCTAGCTAAGGAACCCGAGGTTAACCTTACACCCGAAGCAATTGCTGGCATCAACCTATCTCTTCCAATCTTTTCTAGCGGAACTAAACGCTCAAAGGTTCAACAAGCGAACCTTGAACTTCAGAAGGCCAGGAATACTTATGAGCAGACTAAGCAAGGGCTGACAATGGAACTTGCTGATGCAAAAGCACAGCTTTCTACTGCATGGGAAAAATATACCAGCCAAAAAGAGAATAAGGAGCTGGCAGGTAAGGTTTACCAAAACTTCAGAGAGAAATATTCAAAGGGGATGGCTTCGCAACAGGATGTAATACAAGCTAACGATAAGCATTTGCAGGCTTTAGGCGATTACATGGGTGCCGTTGTAGAGCTTTTTAATGCCAAACTAAAGGTTGATAAAATTATTGGTGATATATAAAAGCAAGTACAGCTAATTGTAAATATCAAGAAAACATACAACAATGAAAAGAACACTTATCGTACTAATAGTAGCGCTGTTTACAGGATGCAATACAGTTGAGTCGCCCGAGGAAATTCGTGAGAAACTCTCGGAACTTAAAGACAAGCAGCTCAATATACGGCATGAGATAAAAGATTTGGAAGAGAAGTTAAACAGAGTACAGGAGAGTGACATCTCAGATGGAGCAATCCCTGTTTTAGCCAAAAAGATAGAAAGAGTGCCTTTCAGCCACTTTATCTTTGTAAATGGTAGGGTTGAGGTTTTAGAGGAAGCTCATATTAGCCCAGAAACCAACGGCCAGATAAAAACCATACATATAAATAAGGGACAATTTGTAAATAGAGGCGATGTGCTGGTTAGCCTTAACACAAGCATGATTGAGAATAATGTTGCCGAGGTTAGGAGCAGCCTGGAACTATCTAAAAAGACATACCAAAAGCAGAAAGACCTCTGGGAGCAAAACATTGGGTCGGAAATGCAATTTCTTGAAGCAAAGAATGCCAAGGAGTCGCTTGAGCACAGATTAAAATCACTAGAAGCTCAGCTTGATATGTCCATTATTAAAGCGCCTTTTAGCGGGATAGTTGATGATATTTTCCAGAAGGAAGGCGAATTGACCTCACCCGGCAAACCTGTTCTGTACATAGCAAATCTTAATAAGTTAAAGGTAACGGCAGATGTGTCCGAATCGCTACTTCCCAAAATTAATGAAGGCGATACAGTAGCGGTTACCTTTCCAACATATAAAGGGATAAATATTTTAGCACCCATACATCGTATAGGAAACTTAATAGACCAAAACACACGTACCATATCCATCGAGTTAAGGTTTAATAATATTGATAATCAAATTAAGCCAAACCAGATTGCGAAAATGAAAATCAGAGATTTTTATGCAGATAGTGCCATTGTAGTTCCAAGCATTGTGATTAAGCAGGATATTTATGGCGATTTTCTTTTTGTTGTTGAAGAAGATGACAACAATCTGGATATAGCCAATAAACAGTACGTTGAGTCTGGCTTATCTTATGACGATAGCACCATGATAACTGATGGGCTTGACCAAGGTCAGAGAATAATCGTTTCGGGATTTAACCAGGTAGGTAGCGGTAGTCTTATCCATATTAAATAGTAATATTGTTATTTTGAATTGAAGCACGATTCAATAAATAAGCCAGCATTATGAGTAAAAAAGATCATAAGTTCAGAGAGTTTCGCCTAACCTCACTTGCCCTAAAAAACAAGAATACCGTTTACTTACTTACTGTAATAATTATACTGTTTGGCACGCTTTCGTACAGAGGTATGCCAAAGGAGCTTTTCCCCGAGGTGGTATTCCCAACAATCATGGTGCAAACGGTTTATCCGGGCAACCCTCCCATCGATATCGAAAATCTCATTACCCGCCCTATTGAGAAGGAGGCTGAGGATGTGAGCGGCCTTAAAGAGATTACCTCTACATCGCTGCAAGATGCTTCCATGGTTATGGTCGAGTTTAATGCAGATGTACCCATTCGCGATGCCCTTGATGAAGTTAAGGATGCGGTAGATAGGGCCAAAAGTGATTTGCCCACTGACCTAATGACTGACCCCTACGTAACCGATATTGACTTTTCCGAATTCCCCATTATCAACATCAACCTATCGGGCGATTTTTCTCTTCAGGAGCTAAAACGGTATGCAGAGTACCTTGATGATATTATTGAACCAATTATTGAGGTTTCAAAGGTCGAGATTCAAGGGGTGGAGGATCGGGAGATTTCTGTTGAGGTTGATTTAATTAAAATGGAAGCTCTCGGGCTATCCTTTCAGGATATTGAGAATGCTATAGCATCTGAAAATGTATCAATGTCTGGTGGCGACATTAAACTTGGCCAAATGCGCCGCTCCATCCGGATAGATGGCGAGTTTGAGAACGTTGATGATATTGAAAGTATCATGGTTAAGCGCGATCAGGGCCGAACAGTATACCTTCGCGATGTTGCCAACGTAGTTGATGGGTTTGCGGAGGCAACAACCATGGCTCGTCTCAATGGTCAACCTGTTGTATCCGTTCAGGTTGTAAAGAAAGGTGGGGAGAACCTGCTTAATGCAACCGATAAGATATTTGCTGCTCTTGACAAAGCGCAGGAATCAGGTGCACTACCCGAAACGCTGAGCGTAACAATTACTAACGACCAGAGCGATGTTATAAGAAAGCAGCTTTCTAACCTTGAAAATAGCCTTATTCTGGGCGTATTTTTCGTTGTACTCGTTCTTTTCTACTTTCTTGGCACTCGTAATGCCCTGTTCGTGGGCATTGCCATTCCTCTATCCATGCTCACCTCATTTATGGTGCTAAACATTATCGATTACCAAATTAACATGATTGTTCTCTTCTCCCTAATTCTTGCTCTGGGAATGCTTGTTGATAATGCCATAGTGGTGGTTGAGAACATATACAGATTTGTTGACAGGGGGTACAAACCCATAGATGCTGCAAGGTTAGCAGTGGGCGAAATTGCCATTCCCATTATTGCTTCAACAGCAACTACGCTTGCAGCATTCCTGCCCTTAGCATTTTGGGGTGGGATTACGGGTGAGTTTATGAAAAATCTTCCCGTAACACTCATTATTGTGCTTACCTCCTCACTATTCGTAGCGTTAGTAATTATACCGGTAATATCCTCATCTTTCATTAAGCATGGAGAGGATCGGCACGACAATACACCCAATAAGCGGAAGGCTTACCGGCTAGCAGGAATAATGGGCGGGTTGGCGGTTGTTTTTTACCTTACCAAAATATTCGCACTTGCCAACATCCTTGCCATTGCAGCCATTATTGTAGCCCTAAACGCACTGTTTTTCTATAGGGTAGAAAGATGGTTTAGAAACATCGTTTTGGTTTGGCTCGAATCAATATACAGCCGTGCCTTGCGTTTTGCTCTTAAAGGAAGGAAACCTGTATGGTTCTTTCTGGGTACAATAGGCTTGCTAATATTTACTCTTACTCTGTTTATGGTTCGTAGTCCTGAGGTAAGTTTCTTTCCTAAAGGCGACCCAAATTACATAAATATAGTTACAGAAATACCTGTAGGGAATGATATAGCTGCTACAGATTCAGTATTGCTGATGATTGAGAAGGATATTGAGGAGCTGTTAAAACCCAGTAGGCATATAGTAAAGTCTGTTCTTACTACTATTGGCAGAGGCGACCCCAATGAATGGAATACTTTTGGTGACCAAGTGAACAAGGCGCTCACAACAGTTTCATTCCTAGACTATAAAGATAGGGAAGGCATAAACACTACAGAAATTATGCAAACGCTCAGCAATGAACTCCTTAACAAATATCCTGGCGTTGAGCTCTCCTTTTCTCAGGACCTTATGGGTCCCCCAGCTGGGAAGCCAATAAATATTGAAATTTCCGGCACCGATTTTGACCAGCTCTTATACCTCTCAGATTCAATTGAGAACTACATAAACTCGTTCTCCATTCAGGGTGTTGAAGGTTTAAAACTTGATTTGGATGTGGGTAAACCAGAGCTGCTTATTGAAATTGATAGGGATAAGGCCCGTCGGTTTGGGTTAAGCACAATGCAAATTGCCAGCACCATCAGAACATCCCTTTTTGGTAAGGAGATATCCCGTTACAAGGAGGGTGAGGAGGACTTTCCAATTCAACTCAGATACATGGACGAGTTCCGTTATCACCTTCCTACTCTTTTAAATCAGAAGGTTGGCTTCATGGAGGAGGGTCAACTCACTCAAATACCTTTATCTGCCCTGGCAGATTTTAAGTACTCAACAACATACGGATCGGTTAAACGAAAAGACAAGAATAGGGTAGTAACCTTATTTTCTAACGTTGTTCCAGGATACAATGCTACCAAGATTAATAACCAGCTAAAGCTAATTCTTTCTGATTTTGATATGCCTGAAGGTTACAGCTATGCCTTTACAGGTGAGCAGGAGGAGCAGGCCGAATCTATGGACTTTCTGTTTAATGCTCTGATGATTGCCCTTGCCCTGATTGTTCTTATTCTTGTAACTCAGTTCAACTCTTTAATTCGTCCGCTTATTATTATTACCAGCGTGCTGTTTAGTACCATAGGTGTTTTTGGTGGTATATCAACATTTAAAATGGATTTTGTTGTTGTTATGACAGGAATTGGTATCGTGTCGCTAGCAGGTATTGTGGTTAATAATGCCATTGTGCTAATTGATTACATCGGGTTGCTAAAAGAGCGCAAAAGGGTGGAGTTAGGATTACCCGAAGGGGCTTTCCTTCCAGTTAAAGAGGCAACCGAATGTATTATTGAGGCAGGAAATACCAGGCTACGCCCTGTACTACTAACCGCCATTACTACAATCCTTGGCCTTTTGCCAATGGCTATTGGTTTAAATATGGATTTTGCCGGTGCTCTCAGTCGGTTCGAACCTGAACTATACTTTGGTGGCGATAACGTAATAATGTGGGGGCCAATATCATGGACAGTTATTTTTGGCTTAACCTTTGCAACATTCCTTACGCTGGTTATAGTGCCCGTAATGTACAGAATCACTGTTAATTTGCAACGCCGATATATGGTTTGGAGTGGCCAGCGCGACAGGTTACAATAGATATTCAAAAAATATTGCTATCTTTATTTACTTTAGCAAACTTTAGTAGCTGTTTATTGTTTAAAGTAAAAGCAATATTATGCCACTCGACTATCACATGCACACCTACCTTTCCGACGGTCGTGACACCCATGAGCAGATGGTTGCATCGGCTGCCTTTAAGGGAATAGGTGAGATTGGAATCTCAGACCATGTTAGCCTAAAGCCCGTTGGCTGGGCGCTGCCAGCAGGCAATGTTAACAATATGGTTAAAAGGGTTCAGTCTGTTCAAACTCGTAATACCAAGCCGGTAAACGTAAAGTTTGGTGTTGAGATGGACTACTTCCCCGATATGGAGAGGGAAATACAGGAAACCCTTGCACAGCTTCCCATAGACTATGTTATTGGTTCTGTACATTTTATTGATGATTGGAATTTTGATACCGACGTTGCACCATACGACACCCTCGATATTGATAACTTTTACAAGCAGTACTTTAAGCTCGTTCAAAAATCTGCTACATCGGGTTTGTTTGATATTATTGGCCACTGCGACCTTGCAAAGAAGTTTGCATACTATCCTACCTTCTCCCTAGATAAGCTTTACGATCAAACCGCAAAGATTTTTAAAGATTCAGGCGTGGTGGTTGAGATAAACACGAGCGGAAGAATTAAGCCATGCAATGAGTTTTACCCATCGGCAAATTTTCTTGAGCGGCTGGCATTTTATAAGGTGCCCCTAACCCTTGGCTCCGATGCTCATGTTGAGCAGAATGTGGGTCAGTTCTTTAACGATGCCATTGCCGAAATGAAAGCATTGGGTTATAAGGACATTGTAAAATTTACCCAGCGCAAAAGGGAGGTGGTTAGAATTTAACATGAAAAATACTACATTAGTTCAACCTACCTTTACTAATCAATAATTTTTCCCATAAATCAATTAGTTAATCTTGGTGCTATAGCCATACTTATTAGTAGCAATTAGTTATCTTTGCCAAAATTTTTTACCATGAATTTTGTAGAAGAGCTAAAATGGCGCGGGATGATTCACGATATGATGCCCGGCACCGAGGAACAACTTCAAAAGGAACTTACCAAGGCCTATGTAGGTATTGACCCAACTGCCGATTCATTGCATATAGGGCACCTTGTTTCTGTTATGATGCTTAAGCATTTTCAACGTTGCGGGCATAAACCCATTGTGCTGGTTGGTGGAGCTACAGGCATGATTGGAGATCCATCAGGCAAATCGCAGGAACGGAACCTGCTGGATGAGAAAACCCTCAAGCACAACGAGAGCTGTTTGAAAAATCAGCTCTCAAAGTTTCTCGATTTCGATTCAAGCGAACCCAATGCGGCCGTTATGGTTAACAATTACGATTGGATGAAGGAGTTCTCATTTCTCGATTTTATCCGCGACATTGGAAAGCATATCACCGTAAACTACATGATGAGCAAGGATTCGGTAAAGAAGCGTATTAGCGGTGAGGCTGGTGCGGGCCTTTCGTTTACGGAATTTACTTATCAGCTGGTGCAAGGAACCGATTTTCTTCATCTTCACCAAACCATGGGGTGTAAACTTCAAATGGGAGGATCTGATCAGTGGGGAAACATAACAACCGGCACCGAGCTTATTAGGCGTAAGTTGGGAGGGGAAGCATTTGCGCTAACTTGCCCCCTTATAACTAAGGCCGATGGTGGAAAATTCGGAAAAACCGAAGAAGGAAACGTTTGGCTCGATAAGGAGCTCACCTCTCCCTATAAGTTCTATCAATTCTGGTTAAACACCTCCGATGAGGACGCTGAGAAGTACATTAAAATTTTCACGCTGCTTAATAGGCAGGAGGTTGAGGAGCTGGTTGCCAGCCATAAGGAGGCTCCCCATGAACGCAAGCTGCAAAAAACGTTAGCCTGCGAAATAACCACAATGGTTCATTCCAAGGAGGATTACGAGATGGCGGTAGAGGCATCGCAAATTCTTTTTGGAAAATCTACCTCAGATATTTTACATAAGATAGACGAAAAAACATTTCTTTCCGTTTTTGAAGGTGTACCTATGTATAGTGTTAAGAAGGATTTGGTTGACAAGGGCGTTTCATTCATTGACCTTGCCTCAGAGCATGCAGAAATCTTCTCGTCAAAAGGTGATTTACGAAGAACTGTAAAAGGTGGGGGGGTAAGTCTTAACAAGCAGAAAGTGACCGATTCTGAGATGAAAGTTGAAAGCAACCAGCTAATTAATAAAAGGTACCTATTAATACAAAAAGGTAAGAAGAACTACTTTATTGTTAAGGTAGAATAACTTAAAAGAGCGCTTACTATGGAAAACAAACAACCCGATTTTAACCTTAATGGTTCCAACCTGATATATATGATTTGGCAAAAGAAGTTTTTGCTGGTATCAATTGGTGCCATTGCATTCATTGCATCATTGGTGGTTTCGTTGCTAATTACCCCGCAGTTTAAATCAACAGCAATACTTATACCTTCAGTAGCCACTCAAGCATCCAAGGATGTGCTTGTTACATCCCGACCAAAAGGAATAACAGTATTTGGAGATGACGAGGAGGTGGAGCATCTCCTGCAAATTCTTTCTTCCGAAACCTTGCGGAGAGAAATTGTTAAAGGTGAGAGTCTTTACGAGCATTATGATATTGACCCAGAAGCCCCTAACTCGAAATATAAGGTAAATAGTACTTTTTCAAACAGGGTTTCCTTTAGGCCATCACGTTATCGTACCGTTAGGATCGAGGTTCTCGATGAGGATCCGTATAAGGCAGCAAGCATAGCGAACTCAGTTGTTGTTGTGGCCGATAGCCTTATGCGTAAAAGTAAAAGCGATGTGGCAAAAGTCGCTCTTGAGGTTTTGGAAAGACAGTATAATCAGACAAAGAATGAGGCAAAGGAGATAAATGAGCGCTTTACCAAGGTTATGAATAATGGGGTGTTGGATTTGCCCTACCAGGCAAAAGAAGTAACCAGAGAGTATGCTCAGGCACTAGCATCGGGTAATACCGGAGCAGCATCCCGGCTTGAGAAATACATGAAAGAGTTAGCCCAGCATGGTGCCGAGTTTACGCAGTACATAAACGATGTTCAGTACAAGTCCTTTCAGCTTAAAGATATGGAGGAGAGCCTGCATATTCTTAGGGTGGAGGCTGAGGGTGCTATCCCATCGCAGTTTATTGTTGACAGGGCAGTAGCTTCTGACAAGAAGGATAAACCAAAGAGGTCAATAATTATAGTAGTCTCAACACTTTCAGCGGTGTTCTTTGCAATTTTCCTTCTAGTTATTGTTGAATTTTTTAGGAACTCACTTAAACCAACCAAAAGGGTTGAGTCGTAAGCTCGAAATATCGTTCGTACTACTTTTTAGCCTGCTGTTTATAGCTATAAATAGTTATTATGCCTATAAGCAGAGTTTTACAGTCAGCTTGTTGCCCTTTGTGTTGCTTGCTGGGGCTTGGGTTGTATTTGCCCCTACAAAACTTTTTTTCACATTGGTTCTACTGGCACCCTTGTCGGTTCCCCTACGGAGAATTTTACCAGGGCTCCCATTTGATTTTTGGTTTCCAACCGAGCCCATCCTGGTTTTACTTTTAGTACTGATTGTACTTAAATCAATTAGTGAGAGATATTTTCAAAGGGAGTTGCTCTCGCATCCGGTTTTTATAACAATGCTATTTTATTTGGCATGGCTGCTAATCGCCATTGTACCTAGTGAAATGCCAATTGTATCAATCAAGTATTTCCTGGTTCGCTTCTGGTTTCTTGGGGTGTTTTTCTATTTGGCTTTCATCCTTTTTAGAGAGAATAAAAAGAATATAACCCGATACCTTTGGTTTTATATTTTTGGGCTAATTATCGTTGTGCTCTATAGCATTTCGAAACAAGCTAGCGTTAGTCTCTTTAGCCACAGAGCATCCCATTTAGCCTCTGCGCCCTTCTTTATTGATCATACTTCGTATGGTGCAGTACTTGCCTTAATTGTTCCCATTGCTGCAGCTTTTGCTGCAAATGCTAAAACTCTTTGGATAAAGTTTTTGACATCAGGATTAACCATGTTTTTTCTTTTTGCGTTGCTACTTTCCTATTCAAGAGCCGCCTGGCTTAGCTTGGTTATAGGAATGGGTGTTTGGGTTCTAATTAAACTTAGAATTAAACTTAGAACCATTGTTATTACTGGGGCCATTGGCATCGTCCTACTCTTTACTTTTTATGAGGTAATTATGTGGCGCCTTGAGCGCAACACAACCGATTCAAGCGGTAATTTATCGGAGCACATCCAGTCCATTTATAACATTAGGTCCGATGCATCAAATCTTGAGCGGATTAACAGGTGGGATGCGGCGCTGGATATGTTTATGGAGCGGCCTCTGTTTGGCTGGGGGCCTGGAACCTATCAATTTCTTTACGCTCCATTTCAGAAAAATTACAACAAAACCATAATTAGCACAAATTTTGGCGATTTTGGAAATGCTCACAGCGAGTACTTAGGGCTCATGTCTGAGGCAGGGCTGCCTGCGGTCATTGCTTTTATAGCAATTTGGGTTTTTGTGCTTATTAGAGGGATTAGGCTCACCCAAAGGGAGGATATATTAAAGGAGGATCGGAATATTGTTTTAGCATGTATAGTTGGTCTGGTTACATATATATCCCATGCTTTTTTAAATAACTTTCTTGATGCCGATAAAGTGGCTGCTTTGTATTGGGGATATATGGCTGTTATTGTAGCGTTTGATGTGAAGTACGGTAATAAGAAGATTGTAAACGTTCACCTTTAGCGGGTTACATAAACTCAAAGCCTAGCATTGAAATATCATCAAAAATCTTTATTTCGCCCGTTTCTTCCTGTTTAAGCCTGAAGCTTACAATATCTTCCACATTACGGCTTATGGTATTCCCCTGGCAGATACACTCTTCTATAATGCTATAATCCATTACCACCTTATTGTCTTTTGAGTATTCAACCAGCCCATCGGTGTAGCATATAAGTTTTGCAGGTGAGGTTACTCGGAGTGTACCAAGATTCATTACCGGAATTTCATCAACCATGCCCAGACCAACACAGCCACTTGAAAGAAGCGATGTATTGGCTGATTTAGAATCGTAAAAAACAGGAGGGTTATGACCAGCATTTATATACTCAAGGTTCTTTCGCGTTGGGTTGTATCTACCAATAAATATTGTAATAAACCGTTCGCCCTTGGCCGCTTCCATTACTCTATTGTTGAGCTTTTCTACCAAACCGGTTAGGGTGATATCGTGTGTAAAAAGTGCTCTTAAATTCGCCTGAAAATTTGACATTAGTATGGCGGCAGCCATCCCTTTTCCGGATACATCGGCTATGCAAAAACCTATCTCCCCTTTGTCAAGAGCGATAACATCGTAAAAGTCGCCCCCAACTTCTGAGTGTGGATGGTAGTAAGAGTGAATGCTCACTTCGGGTGTTTGAGGCAGGTTTTCTGGGTTGGGAATGAGCAGGTTCTGCATTTTCGATGCCAATTCCAGTTCCTTCTTCATTGCCTCCTGCTCAATGGCTTTATGGAACAGCCTCAGGTTTTCAATGGCAACAAAGATTATAATAGACAGGGTTTGTACGAAGTTCAGGTGCTTTATTGTTGCGCTAACGCCCTTGGCATCGTCCTTTGTATCAGCTATTAAGACGTAGGCCAAAGGAACGTTCCCCTGAATAACCGGAATTATGATGTCAAACTCTTGAAGAATTCTGTTTTCGGATGTGCTGACGAATGAGATATCAGTAAAATTAATTAAATCCCGTTCAACATCAATCTTGCTACTAATCTCCTCGGAGCAGTTTGAGGAAAGAAGTAGTCGCCAGTTGTCCTCAAATTTAAAGAAAAGTATGCGGTCTATCTCCAAATCTTCATTAAGGATAAGCCTAAAACGATCAATTAAATCCTCGGTCTGCATGTCGCCACTAATTGCCTGCGCCATGCTTAGCAAAGCATTTAACTTAAAAGTACTTAGTTTTAGCCTTTTTGATGAGGTGAAAGACATGCTGCTGCTAATAATTTGCGTATAACCTAAAGGGTGCTATTATGGCATAAGTTACGCAAAATATATTACAATTGAATAGAATGATATGCAAATAATTTTGCCCCTATGGTAATACATATTTTTTATTTTACCCTTTCGGAATACTCCCGAGTGCGGGTATCAATCTTTATCTTTTCACCAATACTAATAAAAAGAGGCACATTGATGTTTACGCCTGTTTCAAGGGTAGCAGGTTTTAATGCTGATGAGGAGGCAGTGTCACCTTTAAGACCAGGTTCAGTGTAGGTTACCTCTAGCTCAACAAAAGGTGGTAACTCGCACGAAAGAACCGATTCGTTCTCTGCATGTACTACTATTTCTACTGTTTGACCTTCCTTCATAAGATCGTATCCCTCTACAAGATCTTGAGGTATCATTATCTGCTCAAATGTTTCCTGATGCATAAAATGATAACCGCTATCATCCTTGTAAAGGAATTGGTGTGGCCTACGCTCAATTCTTACTGTATTAATTTTAACACCTGCGTTGAAAGTGTTCTCTATTACCTTGCCGTTTTCCAGGTTCTTAAGTTTGGTTCTGACAAAAGCAGCGCCTTTGCCAGGCTTTACATGTTGGAATTGTACTATTGTATATAGTTTCCCATTATGCTCAATGCATAAGCCGTTTCGAAAATCTGAAGTTGTAGCCATTTTGTTAAAATTTAATTTAGCTCACAAAAATAACAATTACGTGTATTTATGAGAATAATAAGTCAGTTTTTTACATGAACCTCTTTATTTTTCTGATTAATCGCTTTATGCTTATTCCCCTAACAGCTTATTCTTGGGAGTTGTTGCAACAAAGTTTTTAAGATAAAAAGGTTCAAAGTAGGCAGTATCCTCAAAATGGCCACTCTCAAAATTGGCGTTGGCAATGGTTATCATATACCTTGATGAAGTATTAAACTCATCAAGGAACGAAGCATTAGAATGTTTAATTACATTCTTTGCTTTGGTTGATCCATTGCCCAGAAACAGGATTCTTTTCTTTTCAAGCAGATCAGCAAAGGAGCTCTCGTCTAGGATTTTTGCTTCAACCTCCGATGCGCTCTCCCCTTTGGAAGTAAATAGTTGCGTGTAAACCTCCATTCTTCGGGCATCTATCATGGGGCAGATTAAATCGGGTGTTTCTGAGTTTTTGTTATTACCAAACCAATCAATGGCACCATGGGCCATTGAGTCTAGGCTGCCAACTGAAATTAGCGGAATGTTTGCCCCGTAGCAAATCCCTTTTGCTACCGAAACGCCAATTCTTAATCCTGTGTATGAGCCAGGTCCCTTGCTTACGGCAACAGCAGAGAGTTCGGATGCTAGAATTTTTTGTCGTTTAAGCAGCACTTCAGCAAAGTGCGAAAGGTTTTTCGCATGGTTATTATTGATGTCGTGCGTTTCAATAATATCAATAATATCAGGCCCCTTACTAAGCGCAACAGAGCAGGTGGTTGTTCCTGATTCAATACAAAGTATATGGGTCATGTATTTAC
This sequence comes from Bacteroidales bacterium, assembly GCA_046542995.1. Lineage (GTDB taxonomy): Bacteria > Bacteroidota > Bacteroidia > Bacteroidales > Tenuifilaceae > Perlabentimonas. Next base: position 5,259 of record JBKHAH010000046.1, on the reverse strand, counting down.
TTGGTTGATGTATTAAACAGCTCGTTTTCTTGAACTTTTTTAATTAAGGTACCGTTACTAAGCCTTCTTGAAATGGCGCTAAAGGGTGCAACAATTACCTCATCGTTAGGTTCAAGTCCGCTTGTAATTTCAATGTAACGATTGTCCTGAATACCTGTTTGCACTTTCACAATTCTGGCCGTATCGCTCTTTGCAACAAATACTATTTCGCTTATTTTTGGCTCATCTGAGTCATTGTCGGTGTCCTCACTCTTTTGCTCTTTTTGCTTGTCCTTGGAATCCATATCATCAGCTGTTTCTCTTGTGGTTACTGATTGGATGGGTATGGTAAGAATATTATGCTTGGTCATGGTCTGAATATCTACGCTGGTTGACATGCCTGGCCTGAAAGGGTTAGGAAGCCTTTGGTTTATTAGGTGATTATAGGAATCCTCAAGTAGAAAAATTCTTACTTCAAAGGTAGTAACCTGATCGGTAGCAGCTCCTGTTACGCTGGCAGAGTTTGCTATTTGAGTTACAACTCCTTTGAAAGTTTTGTCGGGGTAAGCATCAACATAAATAAGGGAGGTGTCGTTAAGCTTTACCCTCACTATATCGTTCTCGTTTACGCTTACTCTAGTTTCCATTCGCGACAGGTCGGCTATTCGAAGAATCTCTGTACCTGCCATCTGTGCGGTTCCTACTACTCGCTCGCCAAGTTCAACATTAAGTTTAGAAACGGTTCCGCTCATGGGAGCGTAAATATTGGTTTTATTAAGATTCTCTTTTGCTTCCTTTAGGGATGCTTGCGCGCTTTCTACGTTAAACTGTGCTGCTTTAACATCAGATTGTGCAACCTGGAAGGATGTTTCGGCGTTTTCGAACTCTGATTCAGAGATGGCTTTCTGCTCGTAGAGCTGCTTGCTACGCTTATAGGCTAACTCAGCCTGTAGTAGCTGCGCCTCTGCCTGAAGCAAGCGTGCTTTGGCAGAATTTACAGAAGCTTCTGTTCGCTCTCTTATGGAGATATAGGTGTCGGGCTTTATACGGCAGAGGAGCTGTCCCTTGGTAACTTTATCGCCATCCTTAATCGGTAGTTCTATGATTTCTCCAGAAACCTCGGGGCTTATTTTAACTTCAACCTCCGGATGGATTTTTCCATTGGCAGAAATGCTTTCAACAATGGTTCTTTTCTCAGGTGATTCCACCACAACATCTATACTTTCGGGCTGTCCGAATTTTCCTGTTTTTTTCCCAATTATTGCAACGACAATCAGTACGGCTGCAAATATAGATAGATAGATGATTAGTTTTTTACGTTTCATGAACTCAAAATTAGGCTAAAAAAAATTCTTATTGTTTGATTTTAAATTTTTTGTAAAATGTGAATCACGTTTTTCTGTCTAATAATTAAGTAAAATTTATGGGTTTGTCTTTTTTTGCTATGCACAAAAACCAGTTTATAGGTTTAGTGGTTGCCCTTGGTAAAATTCTAAAATTTTTGATTTGAATATAAACTCATACTTTGCACTTATTAAGTCAGCCTGAGCTTGGTTAAGTCTGGTTTTAGATGTTGTGTATTCCACCGAGTTAACAAGCCCTATGTTAAACTGCTGCTCAGCTGAACGGAATGTTTCCTGCAGTGCATCAACATTTTTTTCGGTGGCATCATACTTTTTTTGAGCAGCCATAGCATCAGCGTAGGCTTGTTGAATATCCTTATAAAGAGCATTCTTTTCAAGTTCAAGATTAAGCTGAGCATTCTCTAGGTTAATCTTTGCGCTTGATATCGAGGATTGTACCTGCCATCCGTTAAATATGGGAATGGACATGGAAAGGCCGATGGTTGCGCTGGTGTTGTCACGTATTTGTTCCATAAAGGGATCGTCGGCACCAAGGGGGTTGCCTTTAAGGTAACGGCGTGCCCCAGAGCTGTAACTTGTGCTTAGCGATAGCCTTGGATATTTACCACCTTCAGCAATGTCGACGTTTTTTTGCGCGCTTTGCAGCCTTAAAGTGGCACCCTGAATCTGAGGTAGAATCTGCTGGGCCTGCTCGAATACATTTAGGGGCGAATCAGCAGGAATCTCTTCGCTAAAATCTGAAAGGTCGGGTTTGAGTATGGTAAACCCTTCGGGTGTTTTAATTTCAAGTAGTTGCGTAAGGGTTAGGTACGATAATTCGAGCTGGTTTTGTGCGTTAACTATCTGCATCTCGTCCGATGCAAGCTGGGCTTCTATCTCCAGAAGATTTCGCTCTGGTAAGCTGCCTGCTCTAACAAGTTGGCGGGTTCTCTCAACCTGTAGCAAGGTGAGCTCCTTTTGGCTTTCTGCTGTTTCAAGCATCTCCTCATTAAAAAGTATTTGCAGATAAGCAGCAGCAATATTAAGGGCAATATTATTCTTTAGTTTCTCAACATCACTAAGTGCAGCAGATAGGTTAAGCTGCTCCTGTTTTTTTGTATTTGCAATCTGAAAGCCGTTAAATAGAGAAACGGAGCTGTTAATAGAGAAGCTGGTAGCTTCTAAATCTTGCGAAACAATGTTGCTGCCGTAATCAATGGCCCGCCCAAAGCTATAGTTGTGGTTTGCGGATGCATTAAGGTTAGGAAAAGCACTATACTTAGCCTGCTTAAGCTGATTCTCACTCATCTTAACATTTAGCTCCTGCTGCTTAACCTGAATGTTATTTTCAAGCGCGTACTCAATACACTGTGTTAAATTCCAAGGGGATTGACTATAGGTAAGGGTGCTTACAGTAAGTAAAATGATGCTAAACAAAAAACTTTTCATGAACACAAAATTTGGCTGTGTGGTTAAAATTAAGCTAATGGTTACTTGTAAGTTTTTTTATATAAAACCTGTGTAATGAGGAAGATAATCAGTAAAAACATTAAAACCTTTTGGCTATAGCCAATATTCTAACGTAAACTCCTAAAAAACAAAGGTTATTATATAGGTAAAACAACTCACTAAGATAGAGCTTTATTTTCTATAAAGGTTTAATAAGTTGAATTTTCCTACTATTAGTCACAATAAAATGTTAAAAATACGTCTTTTTGTTTGTGTTTTTTCGTGTTTTCATTTTTGACGAAATTCGTGTTTCTTTTTTTGCTATATTGCAATCAGTTAATAACTTGTGAAAGTTAAACTTAAAAACTACGAACTAAAACCTACTAATTATGGACAGCAAATTTTTTACGTTTATTAAGCCAGCATTGACGTTTGTTGATAATGGCGACTTTTTTAGGAAACCCTTTAACTGGCTTTATACAATACTCGCTGCATTGAATCTTTTAGCGCCCATATTCATTTTAATTAGTGCTATTAATAACAATATTTTTACTACTCCTGCCAAATATATTATTGTGTTTATTCTTGTTTGGCTGGTAGTTCTGCTAGTTAGCTGGTTGAGTTTCCAATTATGGTGGGATAGGAGAGAAAAGGTAGCCAAAACATCTGAGGTTGGTCAGGATTTTATTGCAACCCCCGTTTTTTCTCATTTTATTCAAACAATTGGAGAGTGGTTTGGCCTTTGGGTAGGAATACTTGGTTTTGCGTTTGCTCTAATTGCTACCATATTCTTAGGAAGCGACGGCGATTTTATGGCAAGACAACTTGGTATGGGGTTCTTAGGTGTTGGTTTTCAGAATATTATTCTGATGCCAATTTACGGATTTCTAATAATTGTTTTCTTCAGATTTCTTGCTGAAACATTCAGGGCACTTGCTTCTATAGCAAATAATACCAAGAAGATTTAGAATGGCAAATATATAGCGTTGTTGAGAGGGAGTCTTTTATGGCTCCCTTTTTATTGGTTCTGCTACTAATTTCGTGGGAGTTTCCTATAATTATAGTAAAATTAACTTTAGTGTTCGGGTTAGATGTTTGATGTTGGAAGATAGCTGTGGTATTACTTCTATCTTCGGGTTTGGAATTCAAACCAGTCACACGATGAAAATTTATTCCCAATCTTTTATAAAACTTCCACAAAAATGCAGTAGTGCCCTTTTATTATTGCTTATTTGGAATTTAGGTTTTGCTAAATAAGTGTTATTCCGTTAGGGAATTTAGTTGTAATAAATAGAAAGAAGGAGAAATGATCCCATTTCTCCTTTTAACGTATAACTATAAAAAGACTACTTGTTGGCTACTACTCCTTTACCATTCTGAATATTGCAGATTCCCCTTCGTTTCCAATAAGTTTTAGTAGGTAAACTCCGGAAGGCAGGGCTGCTGTATTTATTGTTCTGTCTCCACCTAATGTTACCTCCATAACTTTTTGCCCAGCTATACTGGAGATGATTACACTGCTTACTTTTGCATGATTGGATATTGTAATCTCCGAATTAAATGGGTTGGGAAACGCATTAACGCTAAAAATTTCCTGTGTGTTTAGCCCAACTGCAACAAGTTCTACATTAACAGGAAGGTCGTTGCCATTTACCTCAAAGTTGTCAGTGTACTGTTGGTAGCCGTCTGCATTAACAACAAAGTTGTAATTCCCATCCTCCAGGTTAACAGTAGCAACACCTTGATTATCTGAGGTTATTGGGTCTAAATCTTCTACAGTAATCTGTGCATCCTCAATGGGATCAGCGTTTGAATTGGTAACGGTGAAGGTAACTGTATAGGTTACCAAGGGTACCTCTGTAATTTCTAACGAGTTACTCGTTCCTGTACAACCGTTGATGGTAACATCAACGCTGTAAGTAGCTGCTTCGGTAGCAATGTAGGTATCCTGATCGGCATCGGTAATTACTGCGTCATCCTGTAACCATTGGTAGGCATCAGCGTCGGTAATGTCAACTGTAAAAAGTACGCTGATTGTTTCTCCTTCTGTCCATTCTAACGGATCGGTTGTGCTAATGGTTGGGGTGGGGATACTTTGGAGGGTAACCATCATGTCAGCAAACTCCTCTCCACAACCGTTGGCTCCGTAGGCAGTTGCTCTGATTGTAAAGTCTGTTTGAGCATTTGTAACTTCACCCGTTTCGATGTTCACATCTGCCGTGCCATCAACTATTGAATACTCGATGGTTTCGGCATTATCAGCGGTTGCCTGATAGGTTTCGCTTTGCCCCTCGCAAATTATGTCGCTACCTTGCGTAAATGTAGGAGTACTAACGTTAGGTGTAACTGTTAGGGTTATCTCCTCGCTCTCGCTGGTACATCCTGCTGTATTCATACCAACTACGCTAACACGCGTTCCATCAATCGGGTCAGCAATGGCGAGGGTGTTCTCTGTTGAGAAGTCACCTTGGGGTTCATCGTTAACATA
>JBKHAH010000134.1:0-5597 GCA_046542995.1 Bacteroidales bacterium | reverse complement strand
TTAAATGTTAGCAGATATTACTGATAACTGTTTTATAACCATTTGCCTTAAACGAGCATAGCGAGGTTTTTAATGAGGGACGTTAGCAAAAACCAGCAGTTATCAACACGCTCGCCATTATAGCCAGCGCACAAATACGAAATGTCTGTAAGCTAAATCGAAAATACTTAATAAGAATCCACTCAGATGGTGGCAATAAAAACCTAAACGTTAAATCGGATGTTTAGGATATCGCCATCCTCCACTATGTAGTTTTTACCTTCAACGCTAAGTTTTCCCTTCTCTTTGCAGGCATTCTCAGAGCCTAGTGTAACAAAATCGTTATACTTCATTACCTCGGCTCTAATGAAACCACGCTCCAAGTCTGTATGAATGGCACCCGCTGCCTGAGGAGCAGTTGCCCCTTTACGTATGGTCCAAGCACGAATTTCCTTAGGGCCAACCGTAAAGAAAGTTTCAAGGTTCAACAAGGAGTATGCTGCACGTATCAGCTGATCAACGCCCGGCTCTTTTAACCCAACATCCTTCAGGAACTCCATCCTATCATCAACACTATCCAACTCAGCAATCTCAGCCTCCATGGCTCCTGCAATGGTTAATATCTGGGTATCCTCATCTTTAAGGAACTCCTTAACCTTATCAACATACTTATTGCCTTTTACAGCAGATGCCTCATCAACATTGCAAACGTAAATGACGGGTTTAACGGAAAGCAGGAATAAATCGTCAATAAAACGGGTATCATCATCGCTAACGGGAGCCGTTTTTGCATTCTGGAACGACTCAAGGTGCTCTTTATAAACATTAAGCACCTCGATGCCCCTCTTTGCGTCCTTATCGTTGGCCTTAACCAGCTTCTCAAGGCGAAGGATCTTCTTCTCAACAGACTCCATATCCTTTATCTGCAGCTCAAGGTTTACCGTTTCAATATCTCTTACAGGATTAACCGAGCCATCGACATGCGGTAGGTTGGGGTCATCAAAACAGCGAATAACATGAATGAGGGCATCGCAATTCCTAATATCTGAAAGGAACTGGTTTGCTCCCTTATCGGAACGCCCTGAGCTTTTTGTCAGGCCAGGAATATCTACAATCTCAACAGTAGTATGTATAACCTTATCGGTTGGTTGGTGCTTCTCCAGTTCGTACAGGCGCGGGTCGGGTACATTTATAATACTTAGGTTTGTTTTATTGCTAAACGAAAAACCGCTTGCCTCGGCTTTTGTAGAAGACATACAATTAAAAATGGTGGATTTTCCAACATTTGCCACCCCAATGATTCCACACTTTAAACTCATCTTATATTTTATTGAAATTAAACGCGCAAATTTAGTTGGAAAATTGGTAAAGAGGAAGGAAAGGGTAATAAATATTAAATGAAAAAGGGCAAAGTACCTGAAAGCACCTTGCCCCCTTATGAGATAACGTTAGATATATAATTAAAAGTTCACTACATGTGAATAACCTCATCGTAAGCAGCAGCTGCTGCTTCCATAATGGCCTCGCTCATGGTTGGATGCGGATGAATGCTCTTAATAAGTTCGTGCCCAGTGGTTTCAAGGTTGCGGGCAACCACCATCTCGGCAATCATTTCGGTTACGTTGCCTCCAATCATATGGGCACCAAGCAGCTCACCGTACTTAGCATCGAAAATAAGCTTTACAAAACCCTCGCGCATTCCTGCGGCAGTGGCTTTCCCTGATGCTGTAAAAGGGAACTTACCTACCTTAATCTCGTGGCCTGCCTCCTTGGCTGCTTTTTCTGTCATGCCAACTGATGAGACCTCGGGTGAGGTGTATGTACATCCCGGGATATTCTTATAGTTAATTGGGTGCACGTCCATCCCTGCTATCTTCTCAACACAGGCAATACCTTCAGCTGAAGCCACATGAGCAAGGGCTGGGCCTGGAGTTATATCACCAATTGCATATATACCCTCAACATTGGTACGGTAAAACTCATCCACCTTCACCTTCCCCTTTTCCATCTCAACACCTAATTCTTCCAAGCCAACACCCTCCGTATTTGGAGTAATTCCTACGGCCGATAGAACTATCTCAGCCTCAACAACCTCTTCGCCCTTCTTTGTTTTAATGTTAACCTTACAAAGGTCTCCGCTGGTATCAACAGATTCTACGGAGGAGTTTGTCATCACTTTAACTTTAGCTTTTTTGAATGAACGCTCAAGAGTTTTAGAAACCTCCTCGTCCTCGAGGGGAACCAGATTTGGCATAAACTCAACCAAAGTTACCTTTGTTCCCACTGAATTATAAAAATAGGCAAATTCGCTTCCTATGGCACCAGAGCCAACAATAACCATTGATTTAGGCTGCTTTGATAGCGATAATGCCTGACGATACCCAATTATTTTCTCTCCATCCTGCTTAAGGTTAGGTAGTTCGCGCGAGCGAGCGCCAGTTGCTATGATGATATGCTTTGCGGTTACCTCTTTTGATTCTTCGCCATTTGTAACAATCACCTTATTCTTATCCTTCAGCTTTCCAAATCCGTTTATTACGTCAATCTTATTCTTCTTAAAAAGAAACTCTATCCCTTTACTCATGTTCCCTGCAACATCCCTGCTACGAGAAATCATCTTCTCAAAATCAGGTTTTACATTACTTACCGATACGCCATATTCGGCAGCATGCGAAGCATACTCGTAAACCTGAGCGCTCTTTAATAGTGCCTTTGTAGGGATACATCCCCAGTTAAGACAGATTCCGCCAAGGCTCTCCTTTTCAACAACGCCAACTTTCATACCCAGTTGACTTGCTCGGATAGCAGCAACATAACCGCCTGGTCCGCTGCCTATTACTAATACGTCGTAATTCATATTGTTTGTATTTTAAATAATTAAGATGATATTTTACGTTGGTGATTCAACATTTTTTTAACAAAAATATACCTGGATAGTTTAGCTAAAGCAAATATAGCCACTAACACCATTATAATAGTAGCACCCGATGGTACGTTAATGTTATAAGAGAGCAAAAGCCCACCAATTGCTCCAATAAACCCAATTGCAATGGAAAGGAAAATAATCTTAGAAAACTGTTTTGTAAACAGGTTTGCAATGGTAGGTGGCACAGTAAGCAAAGAGATTAATAGTATTATTCCAACCATCCTAATGCTCAAGACAATGGTTAGCGCAACAAACCCCTTGAGGATGTATGTGAACGTTTTAACGGGTAGATTTTGCGTTTTGGCAAAGTCTGGATCAAAAGCCAAATATAGTATCGTTCTATAGAACCATAAGAAAAAGCCAACCACCACTATATTTAAGGCTAGGAGAAGCCAGATGTCATTTAAAGAGACTGTAAGGATTGAACCAAAAAGGAATGTCATTAGGTTTGGTGTATAGCCTGGCGTTAAGTAGATAAAGAAAATACCGATAGCCATACCTACCGACCATAGAATACCAATGGCTGAATCCTCCCTAACGGACATACGCTGGTTTAATGCCTCTACACCAAAAGCTGACAGTACAGCAAATACAGCGGCCCCAGCTATGGGGTTCATTCCCAGAAAGTATGCTATTCCAATTCCTCCGAATGACGCGTGCGTTATTCCTCCGCTCAAAAAAACCAACCTGCGAGCAACAATGTAAGAACCAACAATACCAGCAGCTACTGAAATAAGAAGTGCTGCTAAAAAAGCATTAATAACGAATTGATGTTGAAAAAAGGTGGATATACTGTCAAGCATAATTATTTGTTCGTTTATTAAATCGGTTACTAATGCTTGCCTAAAACCGTGTGCGGAACTGTTCCATGAGCAATTATTTGAATTGGGCAGTCGTATGCAGCCAGCTGCTCTGTTGATATAACATTTGAAGGATGGTAGTGCAAATGCCTGTTTACACATGCTATTGATTTAACATGCGATGTAATTGTCCCCAAATCGTGCGAAACCATGATAATAGCCATCTCCTTATTTAACTCTTTTAAAAGTTCATAAAGCTCCTTCTCAAATTTATTATCAACAAAAGTATTTGGCTCATCCAGAATTAGTAAGCGAGGATGCGACACCAATGCTCTGCTTAAAAATACCCGTTGAATTTGTCCTCCTGAAAGTTCTCCAATGGGCTTATTCTGTATGTAAGCAATCCCAACTCTATCAAGCATGGCAAGTGCCAGGTCCTTATCGGATGAAGTGTATCTACCTGATATACCTTTCTTTCCTGCTAATCCGGATAGAACCACATCAAGTACAGCTATAGGAAACTTCGAGTCAATTTTTATAGATTGGGGTAAGTAACCAAAGAGAGTCTCGTTTTGGGATAGCGGATAGTAAGCTACCTCCCCTTTAATGGGCTTTAGCTCTCCGAGCAACAACTTTAGCAAGGTAGTTTTCCCTCCACCATTGGGGCCAATAACCCCGATAAAATCCAAATCCGATATCTGTAAATTAATATCCTTAAGGATAATATCCTGATCATACCCTACTGTGGCCGATTTTATGTCAAGAATTTTTGGCATTTGTATTCAAAATTACAATAATCTAGTTTAATAAATATACCTAAAATCTAGCAAAAAGATAAAAATATAATCAGAAACTTCAAAGTTTTAATTTAAAGCCTTCTTTAGCTTCCCTGTGATTTCATACATATTTTCAAGCCAATCCTCCTTAAGCGGATCAATAACCTCTACCTTGCCCTTAATATCAGTTGCGGCAGTTTTTGCGGTGTTAACATCAAACTCTTTTTGAATAAAAATTGTATTTGCACCCTGTTTCTGAGCCTCATTAAGCACCGATTTAAAATACTGCATGGAAGGTGACTTACCATCCTCCTCAAAGGCAATTTGAGTTAATCCATAATCCCGCGCATAGTATGTTAATGCAGGATGAAATATAAAGAATTTAGTGCTCTTTACATCTTCCAACTCTGATTTAATAAAAGTATCAAGCTCATCAATATCATTCAGAAAAGATTCGCTGTTCTCATAAAACACATTTGAATGCTCAGGGAACCTTTTGGATAAAAGGGAAACAATCTCATTGACCATCCTTTTAACCGCAAGGGGCGACGTCCAAACATGTGGGTCGTGCCCTTGATGATGCGAATGACCTTGATGATGGTCGTGACATTCACTCTCCATTAGGTTTAAACTTTTTGAATGATTTACAACATGCAAATTATGGTTCTGCTTCTGGATTCGCTTGAGCACAGAAAGTTCGAACTCCATCAAGCCTAAGGAAAAATATGCTTCCGCTTTTCCAATAATTCTTAGTTGCGATGCTGTAGGTTCATACGTTTCAGGGCTCGATCCTGACGGAACCATGACCTCAACATTAACAAGGGTATCAGCAATTCTTTGCACAAAATATTTTTGTGGTGCTATGCTTACCACAACCACAGGTTTTGAACTCTCATTATAACCTGAATCACAAGCAGCAAAGAGAGCTAAGATGATTGGTAAGAATCCAGTAATTCTTTTCATACAACTATTATAATATTACATTCCAAAATTACCTACAATTACCCAAAACACAAAAACATCTAAATTGTTGAACACATTTGCAGAAACAACCATTATTTAAAATCAGTAGTGTCCGGAGAAAATTCACAATAATTTGTTAATGTGTTGATTTTG
>JBKHAH010000133.1:0-5653 GCA_046542995.1 Bacteroidales bacterium | reverse complement strand
AAAAACCCCGAACCTTAAAGGGACGGGGCCTTGACAATGTAATAAAAGATTATTTGCTAACGGGTACATTACGGAAACGGAGAGTTCCTAAAAGATTTCTACTGCCTGTTCCGTAAACATTAATCTCAATAACCACCATTTTATTGGTTCTTTGGATATTATTACCCTTAAAAGTAATGGTTCCACGAATTGGAACTGCTTCAATTAGGTCTCTTTTTCTGAAAGTGTTATTGTAACTTCTACTTTCAAACTCATTTCCATCAGGATCAATAAAACGGCTGTCGATATATTCGATCCTATCATCCATCTTATTATTAACAACAGTTAGCTCAACCTCAACTTTGTCGCCAATTACCTTTGCCTCGGTAAGTTCAAACTCCATATCGCCAATAGTTCCTACAAAACTGCTCTGGTTATCGCGAGGATGCTTTTTGGGTTTCTCAATATATACTGGCACCTCTACCTCCTTTTCAACATATACGGGCACCTCCTTCTCTACTATTACCTCCTTTTCTACCACAACAACCTCAGGTTTAGGTTCTGGCTTGGGTTTTCTTACCGGCTTTCCAAGTAATTTATCAGTTACTGCTGACGAAGGGAATTTTTGAGTTGAATAAATATTTGTACTCTTCAGTCCGTTAGGTACCAGGTAACCAGTTAAAGTTATTGTTTCGTTATTGTCATTTATCTGACCATAGATAAACACCTCTGGTACAACACCTATTTTCCTGAAAATTTGCTCACTAAGATCGGAGTATTGCCTATACTCATTGCTCATATCAAGATTCCAACCAAACTCATCGGCTACGCGATTCATGGCGTTCTGATCGATAATCTCGAAGCGTTTACTTGACTGGTAATTCAGGTTAAGTTCGTCCTGAATGTATGCATTGAAAGGTGTAATTTTATTATCATTCGTTCGGAAATGTAAAATTGCCACCTTAACTTTTGATCTGCCCGGATGCTTTTCTTCGAGTTCCTTTGCAATTTTAGAAATGCTCTGCTTTACTACATCTTCGTTATTTGCAAATCCTGCAAAAGTTAGTGCAATAATGCAAACTAGAGTAGTGAATGTTAGTTTCATAGTTTAAGGTTTAGGTTCATTATAAAATCAAATATAAATATAAAAAAGTTACATAAATAATTTGCGCGGGAAATTTTTGATAATCCAGCAAAAAGCATGCCTTAATTTAAAGCAAACGCATTTCAAAAATTGTTTTAATGGGTATGGTTCGTTAAACTTTTGTATGCATCTGAAAATCAAAACATGCTTCGATTTCGCTCAGCATGACCTGTATTGCTATTATTGTGGTCGTTGTTATTTTGAGCTAAGTCGAAAAGTTAAAGTTTAACGAACTATTAAATGGGAAATATCTGTTTGTTAGTCTGTTTCCCGGTACAATTAGGGACGTAATATGGTAGAATTCAAATTCTGAGCAATAACACCATACCGACATACACGGAATATAATTTATCCAGGCACAGAGTAAGGTGATTCATCAAATACCATCAACCGATTTTATGACTCTAACTGGACAAATGTTTTTTAAATGCGTTTTACTTGTACCTAAATTACTGAAGTTAATAATTTAAAAACCTATATTTGTGCCGAAATTATAAGTTGTAAATAACATGGAGTATCTAATTCTTCTTGGGATTGTTATTGCTATGATGGCCTTGGTTTTTGCGCTTCTTGGAATAAAAGTAATATTTCATAAATCCCATAAATTTCCCGAAACTTCTGCAGGGCATAACAAAGAGATGCGCAAGCGTGGGGTTAACTGCCCAAGGCATGAGGAGATGAAGGCATGGGGGAAAAAGAGCAGGAAAACAGCCTGTGCTTCATGCTACGAACATGCCAGATAAATTTGCTAACCAATTTTTCACACAATTTCCCTAGCTTTATCTGAACAAACCTAATTGCTGGATGTTTATCAAGCAAACAGAATGAGTTATATTGCTATGGAAACGCTTAAACTAGTTGCTGCTACTTTCGGACTACTTATAATAATAGTTGGATTCTTTTTTGTTGCATTCTCATTATTAGGCAGAAAGAATACCCAGAATGATGACAGTTGCTCAACTAACAATTCACAATCGTTCGGGTGTGGCTGTGGAACCAGAGCCTGCGGGCTACCATACAAAGAGAAGAACTAATTCGTTGGATTGTTGAGCTATTCCACAACCCTTCTTTTAAGTTTTTCCGTCATCCATACTTCATACTCTCCTTCCTTGTTTGAAGAGATTAGGAATGCCTCAATATGCCCGTTTCCTTTTAGCCACTTTTTAACCGATTCAGTTCCCATTACCATAAATGCAGTTGCCAGCGCATCGGCACCTGCTGATGTTTTATTAATAACCGTTGCGCTAAGTAGATTATGAGTTACGGGATATCCTGTTTTTGGGTTAATTGTGTGGCTATACCTAACTCCATCACGCTCGTAAAATTTGCGATAGTTACCGGATGTTACCAAAGACTCGCCAGAAAGTTTGAGCGTAACCTGAAGATTTTCACCAGACAGAGCATGGTCATCAGGCCTATCAATACCAACCAACCAATGATCGCCCCGTGGACTAACGCCTTTTGTTCTAATCTCCCCCCCAAGTTCAACCAAATAATCATTAACGCCTTTACTCTCAAAAAATTCGGATATTAAATCTACAACATACCCTTGTGCTATAGCATTAACATCGATGGTAACCTCCGGATGTTGTTTATGCAAAAAATTATTCTCAAGCCAAATCTTATCGTGACCTACAAATCTCATAATCGATTTAACCTTATCATCGCTTGGCACCTCACCCTGCTTACCATAAAACCCCCAGGTTTTTATTAGTGGGCCAACCGTTATATCAAATGCTCCATTGGTTTTAATGGAGTAGTCAAGGGATAATCTCACAACATCTGCAAGAAGCGAATCCACTTCAATTCCATTTTTGCTATTATTAAAACGATTAATTATTGAATTCTCGCGATATAATGACATGGAACTGTCAACCGCTTCAATAATTTCCTCAATGCCAATTGATAAATCCCTATTTAGAGAGTCGTAAAAAGTAATACTATAAGTTGTTCCCTGAGCAAATCCATCCAGTTTGGTATAGTCTCTTTCTGGGGTTACTTTGCAACTGGTAATAATAACTACAGCTAGAAATGGTAATAATACTTTTTTCATTCGTTTAAAATTTTGTAATTATCTGATGAAAAACTAATTAAAAATTTGAGAACGAATGGAACCGCTTCGCTCTCGCATAATATTTTTTAAACATAGTCTTTTGTGAAATTTATGCTTAAAAAATATCATGCTCGTTTCATCCGAATATATATTTGTTTATGTATCTGATTAATAATTATGTATACTGCAATGGTGAAGATATTCCACTTTCGCTTGTGTAACCCCATGTTTTATTCATCGTTTTTGTGTAAGCTGCCTTAAATGAGGGTTTCATAAAATGATCAATATAAATTAAGTAAACACGAATATGGCAACCGTAATCGCTAGTGCTTCCAAAGGTTACTCCAAATAATTGAAAAATCAGTGGCAACACTATAATTCTTTGCGTAAAGAATATTTAACCGCTCCAATACTGAGCTATCTACTTTAGCCTTGTTATCCGTTCGAGTTGGTGAGAACACCCCTTCTCTTAAAAAAGGTAATCCTGAAATGTCAACATTCTTCTCCTTGGCATAACCAACCCAAGTGTAACGCCCAAAAAACACCCCCATTGCTTTGGATATCAAGAAGCCGAAACGCTTTACAAAAAGAACCAACAGGGGTGAAAACAGTAAGACAAATAATGAGAGACCAATATCAAAGAGCCTTTTATTTCGTCTGTTGTGCGGCTTGGATATGGCGCTAAAATCAATGGTATAAAGGTCGCCTGACGTGTCAATGGAGTTGCTACCAATTATTGAGAGACTATCGGGCGGTGCAATCTTATAATCTATATTATCGGGCAGCAGCTTGAGCATGTTCTTTATAATTTCTTGCGATGAAATCTCGCCCGAGCAGAATATCAACTCATTAATTTTGTTAACCCTTACCACATCGGGTAGTTGCTTTATGGTAGCAATCTGATCGTTATGAGTAATCGTTTCTGAAGGAGAAATCTGACCAACGAAAACCGTATCGGCACCAGCAACATCCAATATTTTAAGCACGCGGTTTACCTCACTGGGAGTACCTACTATGGCGATGCGCTTTCTCCTTTGAAATACTCTAAAAACGTTGCCCTTAAAATAGCCTATAAGAATATGTGCCAGCTGAACCAGCACGATGCTCCATGCAGCATTTAGCAGTATAATTGCTCTGGAGAACCTAACGTCATTGGGTAGCAATGCATACATTGCAAGTACTACAAGCGTTCCAACAGCCACCCCTTTTGATGCAGCGAAAAGCCTCTGCGGCTTATCATAGGCACCCGATAACCAGTTTGACACAAGCCAAACCAGAACGTATGAAACAGAAAGAATAACAACCCATTGATCAGGATAAACATTGCCCCTGTGAAACCTAAAGTTTTCCCAGGCAGGAATAATAATTGCAAAGCCAAGCCCCATTAATAAAGCATCCACAGCCGGCTGAAAGAATCTTGAAGCGAAACGCCTAAGCAAGCTTAGTCCTGCCCTAAAATAGATTGCCAAATAAATTAAGAAAACATAAAGCGAAGCATTCTTCCTGCTGAAGTGCTTGCGGGCAAAAATCATCATCGCCCTATAAAAAACCAGCACGTAGTTTATGCTCCCTTTTTTTGTGCTCTCTCCCTTGTAGTGAATTATTGTGGTTTCAGGGAAGTAGTAATTCTTGTATCCGCCCTTTAGTATTCGGTACGATAGGTCGATATCCTCTCCATACATGAAAAACTCCTCGTCAAGCAAACCAACCTTGTCGAGCGCCGTTTTCCGCATAAACATGAATGCTCCGGGAAGTATCTCTATCTCATTAATCTCATCTTTGTTGAGATGCCCTAGGTGATAACGGGCAAAGGTTTTTGAACGGGGAAAAAGTTGCGAAAGCCCAAATATCTTGTAAAACGAAACCATGGGTGATGGCAGGGCCCTTTTTGACTCAGGCAAAAAATTACCTTTACCGTCAATCATCTTAACCGAAAGGCTGCCCGCATCTGGATGCTTCTGCATAAAGGCAATACACTTGCTAAATGTATCCTCCTCCACAACCGTATCGGGGTTCAGCAGTAAAACGAACTCCCCTTTAGCCACCCTCATGGCCTGATTATTAGCATAGGAAAACCCGTAGTTCTGCTTATTCTCAATAAGCACAACCTGCGGAAAACGTTTTCGCACCATCTGGCAAGAGCCATCTGCCGAGGCGTTATCAACAACAAACACTTCAGCATCAATGCCCCTTAGCGCCCTAAATACAGATATTAAGCACTGCTCAAGGAAATACTTAACATTGTAGTTTACTATTACAACAGAAAGTGTCATGGATGGCAAAGGTATGAAAAAAAGTTTTTAGAAGTTTAGGTGACAGGTTGGAGTTGAAAGAAAGCCTCCTAAATCAAACGATTTAATAGTGATGGAACTTAGGAGGTTTGGGGTTTGAATGAATGAATGAATGCCCCTCGACTACGCTCGGGGTGACGATTGATTGGGTGATTGAGGTCTGGGCACTGAGGCGGGCACTGAGGC
>JBKHAH010000045.1:0-27524 GCA_046542995.1 Bacteroidales bacterium | reverse complement strand
AAGTGATTATTAGGATAACTCTTTTTATCTTGTACCCATAATCCAACTTTGGTAATTATAGTTCATGAGCGAATCAATCCTTAATGCCATAGTTCAACTATTTGCACTTATAGCCAATGCTACAGATAGCTATGAGCGTGGTAAAAAGGTTGTTACTGCCATGCTTAAACAGCAGCTGAGCCCCCGTTTTGTTGATGAATACCTAATTCTTTTTGAAAACTATCTTGAATTTTTCCTGCGTGACAAACCAAAAAATACATTTAAAACAGATAAAGGGAGAGAGCTGCTTACCGAATACGTTGAGAAGGTCTGCTCAAGATTGCGCAAGGAGCTACCTCAAAACGATCGCATTATAGTTTTCATTAAAGTGCTGGAGTTTGTTAATAGCAGTAAAGGTATTAATAAGCTCGAAGAAGAAATTGTTGATACCCTGGCCAGCTGCTTTAGCATAGATAAGAAAGAATGTGAGAATCTAAAATATTTTGTTTTACATACCGATTGCCAGGAGATTGAACCCGATAAGCTACTTGTGATTGATAGCGAGGTAAAGAACCATGAGGATATTCTTGAGGGTACTTGGGTAGAAGAGAATAAACCCGAATGGCAGGACGACGAAAGGGTTAAGCTAAACAAAGGGGTAAAAGGCAAGCTTAGCTTTCTTTTCGTTTCCTCAATAGGAAATTTTGTAATGAGGTACTGGGGCGATGCAGAGCTTTACCTTGATGGAATGCCTATTGAACAGGGAACTCCGTACCTAATGGATATGGGAGCAATAATTCGCGGCCCCAGTATTGAGCCAATATACTACACCGACCTATCCAAATGGCAATTCAGAGCATCTCGCCGGCAGAAAATTGTTTTTACTGCGCAGGATTTGGAGTTTAACTTCCGCAACAGCAATAATGGCATAAAGAGGTTTAGCTTCTCCGAAGAGTCGGGTCAGCTCATAGGTATTATGGGCGGAAGCGGCGTAGGAAAAACCACGCTGCTAAATCTTCTAACGGGCAAATTATCTCCCACCAGCGGAAGGGTACTTATTAATGGTTACGATATTCATAATAACAGAAGAGCCATAGAGGGCGTTATTGGCTACGTACCACAAGACGACCTGCTTTTTGAGGAGCTTACTGTTTATCAAAACCTTTACTATAATGCCAAGCTTTGCTTTAGCAATTTTACAGAGTTTAAAATTAGGCAGGCTGTAAAGCGAATTCTTGATGATTTAGACCTTTGGGAGACCCGCAACCTCAAGGTGGGCTCACCATTAAATAAGATGATTAGCGGGGGCCAACGTAAAAGGCTGAACATTGGACTGGAGCTCCTACGGGAACCCAGCATCCTCTTTGTTGATGAGCCAACAAGCGGGCTTTCCTCAAACGACTCGATGATGGTTATGCGACTGCTCAAGGAGCAGGCTAGCAAAGGTAAACTGGTGATTGTGAATATTCATCAACCATCGTCGAAGGTTGTTAGGTTGTTAGATAAGCTTTGGGTGCTCGACAAGGGTGGCTATCCTATCTATTCTGGAAATCCGCAGGATGCCATTATTTACTTTAAAACCATGAGCACTAAGGTAAACGCTACCGATAGTGGTTGCCCCAAGTGTGGCACGCTCAATCCTGAAGAAATTCTTGACATTGTTGAAGCCAGAGTTGTTGATGAGGATGGTTCCATAACGCACATACGACGCAAATCGCCCGAGGAGTGGTATAAACTCTACGTTGAGAACATACAGCAAAACATTAAACCAAAAAAACACAAGAACCTACTGCCCAGAAACTTTTTTAATATCCCAAACATTGAGGTTCAGTTTAAAATATTTAGCATTAGGAACTTGCTCTCTAAGCTTAGCAATAAGCAATACATCATAATAAACCTTATTGAGGCCCCCATACTGGCATTTATCCTAGCCTTTTTCACAAAGCACATACCAAACGAAATATACGCTTTTGCCGATAATGTTAACTACCCAGCATACTTGTTTATGAGCGTGGTGGTAGCAATGTTTATTGGGCTTACCGTTAGCGCCGAGGAGATTATCAACGATAAGAAAATTTTGGAGCGTGAATCGTTCCTGAACCTTAGCCGATTCAGCTATTTAAATGCAAAAATTTTCTATCTTTTTGCGCTATCGGCCATACAGATGGCCATGTTTGTTCTTGTTGGCAACACCATACTGGAAGTAAATGGCATGATGCTTAATTTCTGGCTGATTCTTTTCTCAACCGCCTGCTTCTCAAATATGGTTGGACTAAACATAAGTGCTGGTCTTAACTCAGTTGTGGCCATATACATTACCATCCCTTTTATTCTTGTTCCCCAAATACTGCTGAGTGGAACCATTGTCCAGTTTGATAACCTTCACCCAAGCATTAGCCGCAGAGTTTATACACCCATAGTTGGCGATGTAATGATATCAAGATGGGCCTACGAAGCACTTAGCGTTGAGCAGTTCAAAAAGAATGCATTTGAAATGCACTTTTTTAGCAACGAACAATCCATAAGCAATGCTCATTTTGTTACCTCGTTTCTAGTACCTAGATTGCAAATTTTGCTTGATGAGTGCACGAGGTACAAATCGCAAGACTTAACCGAAAACCCCCGCTACTCACGTAACCTTAAGCTAATACAAAACGAACTAATTAAGCTGCATAGTACGAGGGATGTGCCGCCTTTTGAACTTACAAGCCTGCTAACACCCGAAGGCTTTACTACTGATGTTGGTGAAGAAACCTCAGGATACCTCTCGTTCATTCGGCTTACCTTCAGTGATTTGGGCGATAGGGCCAAGCAGGCTAAGGATAGCATTTACTCTGGCCTAGCTGATAGCCTAGGGAATGAGAAGGTGTTTAAACTAAAACAAAATAATTACAATAAGACTCTTGCTGATTGGGTGCTTAACAATCATGGAGTGAATAAGTACCTTGAAACCAGCAACCAGATTATACAGAAGTACGAGCCAATATTTATGGTACCTAATCATAACTGGGGGCGAGCCCATTTTTATGCCCCAGTAAAACGCTTTAACAACCAGTATGTAGATACAATTTGGTTTAACCTTGCCGTTATCTGGATGGCCTCGTTGCTTTTATTTATTACACTTCAGATGAATCTGCTTGGTGGTATCATATCGTATTTTGAAAAGCTGCGGTTTAGGAAGCAGACTAAGCGCCATGAGAAAATAAAAGAGAAGATACGTTAAGAGTAAACTAAAGACTACTCGACCTTTTTTATTGTTCTTGACTCATCGGAATTCACCACTATTTTAAACCTTACAACCCCTTCATCCGGGAGTATATCCTCAATTAGCTCGGGCCACTCAATTAGGCAGAGCCCTTCGAACGAGTAAAAGTACTCCTCGTAGCCAAAATCAAACACCTCTTCAAGCTTGTTGATTCTGTAAAAATCAAAATGGTAAATATTTTCTGATTCTGGAGTAGAGTACTGATTAATAAGGGCGAATGTTGGGCTTACAACATTATCAACAACACCAAGCTTTTTACAAATTGCTTTTATTAGGGTTGTTTTACCCGACCCCATTTCACCATACAAACAGACTATGCGGTTAGCACCAACAGCCCTCAGTACTTTGGCTGCTGCATTATCAATTTCATTAATGTTGTTTACAATAATTGGTTCCATTATACTACAAAGGTTTTAGCTCAATGTATGGTACAAGCATCTCCTCGATTGAAACGCCCCCGTGCTGAAAAGTATCGCGATAATAGTTAGCATAGTAATTGAAATTATTTGGGTAAGCAAAAAAATCGTTACCCAGCGCAAATATATATGATGAGCTAACATTTGACTTTGGGAGATGCGCCTCATCCGGATTTCTTACCTCAAACACCTGCTTGGGGTTATAGTTTAGGTTCTTACCTAGCTTGTATCTCAGGTTGGTTGATGTTGCTCTGTCGCCCACAACCTTAACCGCATCCCTCACCCTAATGGTTCCGTGATCTGTAGTAATAATCACCTTAACATTATGCTGTGATGCCACCTTTAGCAGGTTAAATAAATCGGAGTGCTTAAACCAGCTTCTGGTTAACGATATGTAAGCAGCCTCATCGGAGGCCAGCTGGCGCATCATCTCCATTTCAGTGCGGGCATGCGATATCACATCAATAAAGTTATAAACCAGAACGGAAAGATCGTTGCTAAGAACCTGCTTGAGGTTTGACCCCAACAGAGAATTCGATTTAATCGTGCTGCATTTCTCGTAATGAATTTTATAGCTTTTCCCAAGCCTTTTCAACTGGCTATTCAGCAAGTCCTTCTCAAAAAGATTCTTCCCCGACTCCTCATCATCATACACCCACGCATCGGGGTGTATTTTTTGAATCTCCTTGGGCATTAGCCCTGAGAACAGGGCATTACGGGCGTACTGAGTTGCCGTAGGGAGTATGCACGAATATATTAGCTCCTTCTCAATCCTCCAGTATGGTGTTAAGAGGTTCTGTATGGCCATCCACTGGTCGTACCTAAAATTATCGATTAGCACAAGCAGCACCTTATTCCCCTTATCTATGTTAGGAAAAACAAGGTTCTTTAGCACATTATGTGACATCAGGGGCTTTTCATCTTCCGATTTTCCAAACCAACTCAGGTAGTTGCTCTTAATAAACTTCCCAAACTCATTATTAGCCTCGCTCATTTGCATTGCAAATACCTCGCCGATACTTGGATCGGATGAATCGGCTAGTTGCAAACTCCACTGAGTTAGCTTTTTGTATATGCTTGTCCAGTCGTCAAAAGTTCGGGCAGTGCTTATTTGCATTCCAATCTGTCCAAAAGCCTGCTGGTAATCGGACGTTGTTTTTTCGGTAACCAGCTTGTGCTGATGCACATGCTTTTTAACGGAAAGCAGAATCTGCTTAGGGTTAACAGGCTTAATAAGATAATCAGCAATTTTTGCTCCAACGGCCTGATCCATAATGCTCTCCTCCTCGCTCTTGGTAATCATCACAACCGGGAGATTGGGTTTAACCTCCTTAATGCGCGCAAGTGTTTCGAGGCCAGATAAACCGGGCATGTTCTCATCCAAAAAAACCAAATCAAATTCTTGATTTGATACTTGGTCTATGGCATCCTCCCCATTGGTGGCTATTGACATTTGGTAATCGCGCTGCTCAAGAAAGATAATGTGTGGGCGTAGAAGGTCAATCTCATCGTCAACCCAAAGTATTGATACTGGCATTTAGCTCTAGTTTTGGTAGTTATTTCTAAAAAATCTAAGGTACTCTGTCACGGATTTATCATCCATGAATAGTTCAAAGTTCTCCCTGCTGATTATCACGAAGCTGTAATCGGATTCTGGAATTGCCCCCATAATATCATCCTCCTGGCTAATTCTGCTGTAGTACTCCATGGCGTCCTCTTTGTCTTCAAAAGGATCAACTGTCATTACAAGCACATAATCAGTAAGATCGCGATGCCCCACGTTTAGGTTCATGTTGATAAAATGATCGGCGTTAAAAGAAACAAGATTGAATCGCAGCTGATTTACAGATGAGCCCTTGGGTGCAATGGCAAGGAAAAGATGTTCTCCGTCAGGCTCTTTGTATCCAACAGTAAGCCGTGGCTCATCAACACTCTTTTCTTCTTCGGTAGTTTGCTCCCCATCAGTTGTAGCGAGTTGCAACTCTCGCTGCTCAATTGCCACAATAATATCGGCGGCTGCTTTGGCTACTTCGGTTTCAGGATAGTCCTTAACAATACCAAGGAGCTCATTCTTATAACTACGGATATTGCCCGAATGGCCAATACTCTGAGCAACTATGAATTGAAACTTAGGTTGCAAATCGTTATCGTCAAACTTCTTCATCCCTTCTTCTGCTTTGGCTTTGGCCTGCGCAAAATTACCCTTCTTATATAAATCGAACGTAGCTGCATAGAACTCCTCCTTATCGCGTTGCTTCTGCCGCATATTCTGAACATACTGGGGATCTCCCAGCATAAGTGCGTAGGTGCTTTCCGGGAAGTTTGAAATTATTGCACGCTTATACTGATCTTTTTCAGATTCGTTCTGACTATACCGCGCTATTTGATATAAATTATAGTACGCTTGTAATGCCTGAGAGCTTTTTGGATAGCGATCAATCAATCTATTGTATGCTGCATTTGCTTCGGGGTAATCTTTCAGCTTATTCTCATATATTTCCCCTACACGGAGTAGCGCTTCCTTAATTTTATTATGAGCAATCTCTGCAAGGGAATCGTTGGTAGGGAGATCCTGAAGATAATACTCTCGACTTTTATTATCGAGCACTTTTGTTGGCGAACCATCCTCGTCGGTAGCGGTATCGGCAAAGGTCTCATCCTGATCTTGCACCTCACGCTTATTCCCTCTACGCCAATTATCCTCAAGATCTCTACGGCCCCATTTCATCTGAAATTCGGATAAACCTTGGCTTAACGACGACTGATTGTAAAAATACCATTTACCTCCCTGTGAATCGGTGGAGCGTCCTCTTTGAGACCGCTGAAAATGGGCGAACCTGTCACGATTCTCCTGCTCTTCCCGTTTTAGCCTCTCCTCCTCATCGCGAACCTCTTTAATAAGCTTGGCAATTATAGCATCGCGCTCCTTTGTTGACATAGCTGCTACACGTAGCAAGCTATCCTGATGCTCTGCAGTATTCAAATTATCTACCAGGCTGTTAAGGTTTTTCGTTTTCGTTTCAAGCTCCCTGTATCCTGGGAATTCTGGAGTTAGGGCATTGTATGCACTATCGTAGTATGACTGACTTTTTGTATAGTTTGGCCTGTCGAAAAAGTAGTTGGCTAATTCCAGATAGGAAATCCCCTTCTGGTGATTATTGCTAACGCTTCTCTGTGCCGAAAGTTGGAAATACTCCATTGCCTCATCGGTATTGCCTTTTGATTTTTCAATATTACCCAGTGCGTAGTATATTTGATCAAGATACTCAAGGTTCTTCTCATCATCAGCCATCTTCTTAAGTTCCTTTATCATCTCACTCCCACCAGATCCTCCCTGAAAATTGGAGGCCATGTTAATTCTTGAGTTAAAGTTTATTTCGTAGGATGAGCTCAATCTGGTAACTTTACGAAAATATTCATTTGAGTTAGAATAATCTTTCTGCTCTTGATAAAGCTGCCCAAGAAGATATGCGTAACGAACTTTTGTCTCCCGGTTGGGTGTGCTTTCATATGCTTTCTCGAGATGTTTAATGGTCTGATTAACATTGTCTTGCTTTTGGTAAAAGCTGGCCCATGTTGACTCTAATAGATGAGTAAAATAATCGTCTTTAGGGTACTTATTATTATTGCTCATGGCACGGAGCCGATCTTCCGCGCCAACAAAATCGTCGTTAAAAAGATTGATTCGGGCCATCCATACTTGCGCTTCGTACCATTTTGGGGTATCGGGGAATTGTACAAGCACGTGCTCAAATGTCATTCTGGCTTCATCATAAGCCCCCTTCCAAACCCTAGATTTGCCAATTAGCAGCCAGCCTTTTCTCACCCATTTTACAAACTCGTTCTGGTTGTGAAATTTCTTCTCTTTTGGACTTAAAACCCCTCTCTTTCTCTCTGGTTTTACTGTAATTGAATGGAGGCGAATCATGTTGGTGCATTTTGTAATGGCTCTGTCCATATCGCCTCCTACCATGCCTTTTGTTTGCTCTTGTCCAACTAAAAGAACAGGTAAAGGGAACGTGTAGTTAAAGTTAAAGTCTTTCTCTGTACGCTCAATGGCCTTTGTGTAGCTCTCTTTGGCATTGAAGTAGTAATTGTACTTTGCTGTTAAATTATGGTAAGCTCTTGTCATGGGCGTGTTTTTTTGGGTTGAACACGCCCCAAGGATAATTGCTATAGTAAAGAGTAGCGCTAATAATTTTGACGCTCCGTAAGGTTTTAATCTCATTACAAGTATTTCTGTTGATATACTAACTTAAATGCCACAAAGATATTATTTTACTGGGCAAAATTCTTATAATAAAATAAGATGCAATAATACTTAAAAAAACGCTATTGGCAGAATGGTTTTAGGTAAAGAGGCTTATAAAAAAAACTTATTCCATTCATTGATAGCAGAAAATATTTGGGGTAATCGGCTGGCAGTTATATTATTATGACTGCCTTGCTACGAACTATTAAGAGATTTTCTGATGATATTACCTGCACGATTAAACCATTTTTACTAGAACAAAGCTCTGGCCTGCATGGTTCCACTATGTATGGTTGTCCCATCATCTAAATACCGTCCGTTGTAACCAATCTCTAATTCGAATAATTTTGATAATTTCCTTCTAATGGAAACATCCCAAATAGCATTTCTGCCCGGCTGTAATCCCTTCATCATTTGGTAGGCTACAGCAGACTGTGTCTCACCTTGGTACTCGTTTGACACATAGCTGGTTTTAACCATTACCGACCCTTTGCTTGCATGTACATAATTTATTTCCAAAAAGAGGGATTGTGAACTAAGCTGCTCCTCTCCTAGCTCATTAACCGATGAGTTCCACCTGTAACCAAACTCCATGCTATGCTGCTTTGAACTTACAACCTTTGCAGACTGCTGCGCGCTAACCTCGTTTAATTCATAATTCCTTTTAGTAAAATACTGAGAGTTGGTAATGTTTTCCGATTGCTCTCCTTCTGTTTTTGTTGTTATTTGGTTTGTTAAACCCACCCATAGTACCGCTTTATGCGATAAGGTTTCTTTCTGTTCGTAACCATTGGCGAGTATTGACTTACTTAACCCCTGATTATAAATATATTCCAATCCAAATTTTCTGCTTGCTCTATTGTATGCCAACGAGTTCCTGAAGTTTCCTGATACGCTTGTTATTAATGAGTCTGCAGAGTCTTCAATAAAAGGGTTGGCCGACTCCCAAAAATTATCGAATTGATTTTTTTGGTTTACTCTAAAAGCGGATTGGTTACTTAGCTTACTAAGGGTTTTTGTGACGAAGTTAGCATCATCTAAAAACGCAGCAGGATTCATGTTGCTCCTTAAGCTTAAAGCATTATTGCGTACACTAATCATTTTTGAACCGGGTACATTTATTCTGATATAGCGAGCTTCATCTTGATAGTTGGCTACCTCAAACTCGTTAAGCTCTTTTATCCCATTATCATTGTAATCAACCCAAGCATAAACACCCTGCCCCGCCGGAACCTCAACAAAATAGTATTCAGCATCGGGCTCAAGCCCGGAACCCAACTCATAGCCGCCAGATATAACCCAACCCCCGTCAAGAAATCTGTTTGAATACTCAAGGCGAGCCAGCGCGGTTCGTTCCATGTTATCAATATTTTCGAACACCGTTTTATTGGGCTCAAACATTCTGTAGCCAACTGATGCCGTAAGGTTTCCAGTATTTTGTCCCGTTAGCCTTGTGTTTACAGCAAACTCCTGCGATGCTCCCACAAGGGTGCTGCTATTCTCAAAGGGTTTATAATCCTCCCGATAGGTATATGATAACTCAGACCAAAGGCTTAGCGTATCGGGCGTTGCAACCGAGGTTTTAAATTGATACCAGCTAAAACTGCGTCCTAAAAGGCTATCAATATCTGCCATGTGGCTAAGGCTGTTTTCCATCTCTCCCATCACCCTAAACTCAAAAAAGCCCTGAACCCGATTAACCTCCACCTTTGCTTTGTAAAAATTAGTGTTTACGCTGGTATCGCTTGCGTTTACCAAGGAACCACTCCATTTTGTGTTTAAAATTTCATGCCTGCTCCACCCCTCAACTCTCCCCCTAAAACCATTATACCAATCGCTAACGCGCAAGTTCTCGCCTACAATCTTTGCATGTATCCTTTTGGCTTTAGCTAATTCAACCCAACCGCCCACCATCTGCTCGTTATTTCCTAGCAAGGGGGTATCAATGCTCCAATCACGCTCAAACTCAACAGGCCTGAACCTATCTATGCTTCTAAATCCATTGGTTGTTTTAAGGGCATCGGCACCAAAGTGAATGCTTAATGAATCGTTCTTAAACAATATATCCTGCCTAAAAGAAAGATTTAAGCCATGTCCTACGTTATCTTCAGCATCAAGCGATGAGAAGGTATTTAAATCTGAATTGCTGAGGGCATAGTTAGCGTTGATGTATGAATTATCCCCCCACTGTCTGGTTACACCAGCCTGTACCATCTGTTTCTTTTCAGGTGGCACAAGACGTTTAAGGGGCTGGTAGCTACCCTGAAGAGCCCCGTTTTCGGGTGCCACCCAACGATAGACCCTACCATTGGCATCGCCAAAATCGGGTTGATAATTGCCTTTACCTTGCCCTACAAATGTAAAATAAACCCTAAAATGAGCTATCTCAGGATTGGTTGAATGACTATAAATGCTATAGCTTTGGCCGTTAACAACAGTATCCTTCCTTTGATACAAAATTTTGTCAGGGTCAAAGGCTATGCTATCCTCCTGTGGCACGAATGCCTCCTGAAGGTTATCGCCAATGTCAGCAAGATGCTGTTTCTGCTCATCTGTCAACTCCTGATCGAATGGTTGGTTACGGCTATCATGCTCCGAAAAGGCGGATATATGCCACTGCCAATTTTTACTCTTATGCTGCACTCTTGTATAGTTGTTGAAACGTGCATAGCTACGCTCAGAGTACTCAAACTCTACCTGTATGCGACTGTTCCTAGTAATTGGCACACGGTGGGTGAATACAATTTCGGCTGCATTATAGTCTATTGCATAATCGTGATTCTCTCCTCGTGTAAGGAGAATACCATCAACATAAACTCTCTCCGAACCTGATAGTATTATAATGAAGGGTTCTCCATTGCTCCCCTGTAAACGGTAAGGACCCTGATTGCCCTCGTCTCCTTGAAACTGATTGCGTGCAAACTTTCCTTTTGGAACAGCCATTACGGCATCAACATTAAGGGTGTCGGTGGTGGAGGCAAATGTGCCGCTATATGCCAATCCCTGCACGTTACGTGAAAAGGATAAAAGTTGACCAACACCTCCTGCACGCATCTCAATGTCGCCAGCCTGAACCGCAAAATCATCACGATGAACCTTTAAAAAGATCCTATCAAACTCCTCTAGCCGTCGGGTTGTTCCGTCGGGCTGTACAGGCACGGATTGGTCAGAAATTGCACCCTCTATCCTTAAATCGCTACTAAGGTCTCCGCTGAAGTTTAGATTCATGCTGGAGTTTACCGATATATCCTGATTGTTTCCAAAGCGAATCCCACGCATAATAGATCCCTGGGTTTGAATTTGGTCGCCAAAAAGAGGTTCCTGATCTCTTCCTATTTTAAATCGAGGAGGCTCACGCCCCATAAGGCTATCGGGCGATAAATGCTGCTGATAGTCACGTATATAATAATCCTGCTCAATAAGCATAGGGAATACACGGTACTTCACATATAAACTATCCTGAGTATTTTTTAGGCTGGATGTAATGATAAGCCTTGCCGCTCCATAATCAACACTGTATTCTGCTGAATCAATTAAACTACCATTTAAAGTATTTATTGAGAGGGTTTGGGGAATAATACTAAGAGTATCAAGATAAATTGTATCTGCATTTAACACAACCCGCTTCATTCGCAAATTGTCATAATCCTGTGCAAATGAGCTAATCAGCAAGAATACTGATAAAACTGATATTGTGAAACGTTTTGCCAAAACAAAAGGTAGATTGGTATGCTAAGTAACGAATAAATGCTCAAATTAGCATGTTTCATTTAATACGATTAAATAACACAAATTATTAAATAGTAGCTTACTCATCAATATTTGTATCTACTCTTTTCCTATTTTTGCAACTTATTTTAACAACAGAAAGATGCAATCTATCCGCGAAATATATAAAATTGGCTATGGACCATCCAGCAGCCATACAATTGGCCCAGTTAGAGCCGCAGAGCTTTTTATGGAAAGAAACCCCGATGCGCATAGTTTTAGGGCAACTTTGTACGGAAGCCTATCTCTTACTGGCAAGGGGCACAAAACCGACCATGCTCTAAAAAAAGCTTTTATGCCAAACGATGTTAAAATAGTTTGGAAGGATGAGGAGGAACTTCCGCTACACCCAAACGGTATGTTTTTGGAAGCGCTAAGCAGCAATAATTCTGAGGTATTGGATAGCTGGGAGGTTTACAGCATTGGAGGGGGCGACCTACGGGATAAAAACGGGATAATTAACAGTAAGAAGGTGTATAGCCACAACACCATGTCGGGCATTTTAGAATGGTGCAAGCTGGAAGGAAAATCGCTATGGGAGTATGTTGAGGATAATGAAGGGAAGGAGATTTGGAACTTTTTACACGATGTTTGGCTTACGATGAAAGAAACTATTGAGCATGGCATTGATAATGAAGGCGTTCTGCCTGGAACAATTAAACTCGCTCGCAGAGCATCTGCCCATTACACCAAGGCACTTAACTCTCATGGAACCATAAAGAATATTGGGCTGCTATTTGCCTTTGCTTTAGCAGTATCGGAAGAGAATGCCGGCGGGGGGAAAGTTGTAACATCGCCTACCTGTGGTTCATGTGGTGTACTGCCAGCAGTTCTCTACTACCTAAGCCGCGATGAGCATTTAACAGAATCGAAAATACTTAGGGGGCTGGCAACGGCGGGTCTTATTGGTAATCTGGTAAAAACCAACGCCTCAATATCTGGAGCAGAGGTTGGTTGCCAGGGCGAAATTGGAACCGCTTGTGCAATGGCATCGGCGGCTATGGCTCAAATACTTGGTGGTTCTCCAACTCAAATTGAGTATGCTGCAGAAATGGGCATGGAGCATAATCTTGGATTAACCTGCGATCCCGTTGGAGGGTTTGTTCAGATTCCTTGCATCGAGAGAAATGCCATTGCAGCAACAAAAGCTTACTCGTGTGCCGTTTACGCGCTGGCATCGGATGGTGGCCATAAAATATCTTTTGATAAGGCTGTAAGTACAATGGCTGAAACTGGGCGCGATTTGCAGGTGGCCTATAGAGAAACAGGAATTGGAGGATTAGCCAAAAACTGGACTCCCTTTAATGGAAATAATAAATAGAGTAGCTCTTTGGGTTAATGCTTTTTTAAACTGCAATTTCTTTTGGGAGCAATTAATTATCTCTGTACCTTTTAAGTGTAAAAACAAAGGATGTGCCCTCGTTAAGGCTGCTCCTAACGTTAATACTCTGGTTGTGTGCCTCAATAATATGCTTAACTATGGCTAGCCCAAGCCCTGTGCCTCCCTGCTCTCGCGAACGACTCTTGTCAACCCTGTAAAACCGCTCAAAAACCCTTGGAATATCCTCTTTTGGAATACCAATGCCATTATCATTAATCTCAACAAGAATGTTCTCGTTCATATCCATGAAAGAAACCCTCGTTTCACCGTTTTCGCGCCCATAGTTAATTGAATTTACAATGAGATTTGTAAGGGCCTGGTAAATCCGCTTTTTATCAGCAAGCACCCAAATTGGCTTTTCATAGTTTCGGTCAAACTTAAGTTTAATGTTTCTCTCTTTAGTTCTCACCTCCTGCGCCTCAAACACCTCATTAACAAGCTGCACAATATTCATCCGCTCCGTATTAAGCTTAAGAACCTTCGATTCAAGCTTAGAGATTGACTCCAGATCCTCCACGATTGATATCAACCTATTAATACTTTTCTCCGTTCGCTCAAGGTATTTTTTGTTAATGGTTGGGTCATCCAATGCGCCATCGAGCAGGGTAAGTATGTACCCCTGAATATTAAAAATAGGAGTTTTTAGCTCGTGCGAAACGTTCCCTAAAAACTCCTTTCGATAGCTCTCAAGCTCTTTGAGCTTATCAATTTCCTTGCTTTTTTTATTTGCCCATGAGAGTACCTCCTGATTTACCTCTCCAATTATATCCTTTTGATGCATCTGGCTTTTAAGTTCATTTTCAGTTACATTCAGATTATGTATAGTTTTGTAAATGGGGTTTATCTTGTGAAAAATAAACTGCCTGATTAGGAACAGCGCAGCAAAATAAAATGCAGTAAAAATACCTGCAATGCCTAACAATATAGCCCACGAACTAATACCTGTATCAACCTTGGGTAATAAAATATATATCATGCCCACCAATGCCGTTGCAAGCATTGAGAGGATTGTGGCCAGTGCTCTAGGGGAGGGAACTCTCATGAATAAAGCTTTTCTATTTACCTACAAGTTTATCAAGCATACCACCTTCAATATATTGCTTAAGCAGCTTGGCAATATACTTTCCAACCACATCAAACTCTAAGTTTACAATTGTACCTGGTTTAATTTGGTGAAAATTTGTGATATCGTATGTAAAAGGAATTATTGCTACCTGGAAAGAGTTATCTTTTGAATTTACTACCGTAAGGCTTACACCATTAACCGATACAGACCCTTTTTCAACGGTAATGTTACCTATTTCGGGATCATATTCAAAAGTAAAATACCAGCTTCCATCGGCCTCTTCAACCTTGGTGCATTTCGCCGTTTGGTCAACATGCCCCTGCACCATGTGGCCATCAAGCAGCGATTCCAACTTCATGCTGCGCTCCAGGTTCACCTTATCGCCAACTTTTAACAGACCCAGATTCGATTTATCCAGCGTCTCCTTAATGGCCGTTACCGTATATGTATCTCCCACTTGTTTAACAACCGTTAGGCAAACTCCGTTATGAGAGATACTCTGGTCAATTTTAAGCTCTTTTGCAAAGGAGCAACTTAATGTAATATGCAAGTTCTCCTGCTCTTTTTCAAGATTTACAACCTTTGCTGCTTCTTCAACTATACCTGAAAACATATTCGTAATTTTTATGTTATTTAATCACTCAAAAGTACAAAATATGTTTTACATGAGCAGGCTTTACCTATTAGTTGTTCGTTGCAAAAAGCAAGCAGAATCCTAATAACATTTATTGTGCTACTGCATTCTTGCGTAGATTTATAATCTTTGAGATTAAATTTTTTTGGGTGACTGGTTTGAGAAATAAGAGCAATTCTGACTTCCCTGCCTAACTGACACCAGTTGGGCAGGCAGGCTTCAAGTTTCTGGCCTAAACATTAAAACAAAACTTCTTTTAAACTGCAGTAAATTTCCACTAAATTATTGGCAGAACCATATTTATTAAGTATTAAGTTAATGCTGAGTTCACATATTTATTTTAACTTTATCGCTCAATTTTAATCATCAAACACGTTTTAACTATGCTTATTAATCATATAGTGTGGGATATTAATCCTGAAATTTTCTCGCTTGGTCCACTTTCCGTGCGGTATTATGGTGTGTTTTGGGCTATGTCTTTCTTGCTAGGATACATGATTTTTGAAAGATTTGTGAAGAAGGAGAACTTACCAGAAAATTATCTTGATACCCTCACCATATACGTGGCCATTGGTACCATAGTGGGAGCGCGACTTGGGCATTGCCTGTTTTACGAGCCCGAGTATTATTTGTCTAACCCCATTGAAATTTTAAAAATATGGCGGGGTGGACTAGCCAGCCATGGCGCTGCCATAGGTATTATTTTATCATTATACTTATTTAGTAAAAGAACAAAAAAACCATTGATTTATATTCTTGATAGGATAGTTATTGTGGTGGCCTTGGCAGGGGTACTTATTCGGCTTGGCAACCTAATGAACTCCGAAATATATGGAGTTGAAACCTCTCTGCCCTGGGGATTTATCTTTGCCCGCAATCAAGAGGTTGTACCCAAGCATCCTACTCAAATTTATGAGGCATTGTCTTATCTTGCTGGTTACATCACGCTGCATCTTACATACATAAAAACAGATGCTAAACCTAAACCAGGTTTGCTTTTTGGTATGTTCCTTATATTTATATTTGCAACACGCTTCCTTATTGAATTTATTAAGCAGCCACAAGTTGGTTTTGAGCAAGACATGGTTCTGAACATGGGGCAGTGGCTAAGCTTACCTTTTATAATTGCTGGGATATTTTTTATTTTCTCGGCATTAAAAAACAATGCTATAACTGGCAAACGTAACTAATATTTGCAAGAACTTCTAGTTTGATGCATAAGCCAATGCTCCTATACTAACTTTGCAGTTTTCTATACCTAAAAGATTTGAGGCGCATGCCTCAAGCGTTGCTCCCGTTGTAACCACATCGTCAACAAGGAGTAGGTGTTTGCCTTCTAGTTCATGAGCTCTTTTGATATCAAAGGCTTGTGAAACGTTCTTCACCCTCTCTGCGCGGGTTTTTCTGGTTTGGGTTTCGGTAAACTCCTTTCGCACAAGATGTCCGGTTGATACTTTTGTGCTTAGCCCAGCTGCTATGCCTTCGGCAATAGCTTCGGCCTGATTGTATCCTCTTATTCGCAGTTTTTTGGGATGCAGGGGCACAGGCACAACATAATCTATTTCATTGTATAGCTCCGATTTACTTAATACTTGTCCAAACTGCTTGCCAAGTTCTGTGCCAATTTCCCTTTGCCCATGATATTTTAGTTTATGCAGTAATGGGCGGTACTTACTCCCCTTGGCAAACAGGAAATAAGCACAAGCATTTTGAACATCCACTCGCCCCCAAAATATTTGAGAAACCGGATTTTCCTTATCTTTCCAATACCGTGTAAGGGGAATATGGTATAAACACGATAGGCATAGCACTTCCTCCCCTATTACAAGATCACCATTACATACTGCACAGGTTCGGGGGTAAAAGAGGTGCAGAAAACCAGAAAGGATGTTTTTTATGGGTTGCACTATTTAGCACGTGTCCAAACCACCTCGCGTCCAATTAGTGAGAACCCTATGTAACCCTTTACTGATAATTTATTAGGATCCTCATCGAACCACATTAAACACTTATACGTTTTTCCATTATTGGGGTCATAAATTGTGCCGTCAACCCATTCGTCTTTGGATTTGTTATACTCAAATCCTTCGAGCAAACGAAGCCCCATAATCGGCCTGCTTTGCAAACTTTTCTTTGGATTCTCTTCATCAACCTTTGGCTTACCATCTTCGTTCAATGGGTCTTCAAGCCAGGTTATCTCTCCGTTAAATTTACCATTAGAGTCCTTAGTGATGGTTACCTTGCTGTCCTCATCCTGGGTTAGCCAAACTCCCAAAACCTTATTGGCATTCTGTGCAATAAGACTGGAAGCAAGTAAAAAAAGGAGCGTTACAAGAAAAAATCTTTTCATAGCAATATGTATAGTTGGTTTATATTGCAATATAATACTTTTAGTAATAAGAACAATTGCTTAGCAATGTTAGGTGCTATTTTTTTGTTTTTTCGCAAAAAAAAAGTTTTATGGAAAGAAATTCCATAAAACTTTTATTATCTCAATGTAAATAGGAGTTCAAGACCTTCTTGACAACCATTTTACAAATTATATTCCGTTCTGCAAAACTATTTGTTTAACCTAACCAATACGTGCGATAGCCATGCAGACTATCAGATTTGGTTCTGATTAATTTTTCTACTCTACAGTAACTGACTTGGCAAGGTTACGAGGCTGGTCAACGTTACATCCACGAAAAAGAGCTACATGATAGGCAAGCAACTGCAGAGGGACCACGGCCAGCAACGATTCAACAATCTCGCTGGCTTTGGGTATTTCCAAAACGTAATCAGACATACCCCTAATTACAGTATCGCCCTCGGTAACAATAGATATTACAACACCTTTACGTGCCTTAACCTCCTGCACATTACTCACTACTTTTTCGTAGCTGCTATCCTGCGGAGCAATAACCACAACAGGCATCTTCTCATCAATAAGAGCAATGGGACCATGCTTCATCTCTGCAGCTGGATATCCCTCAGCATGAATGTATGATATCTCCTTAAGCTTAAGTGCTCCTTCAAGCGCAACGGGGAAGAAATAGCCTCTGCCTAGATATAAAAAGTTTGTGGATTCTTTGAATATCTGTGCAATCTCTTCAACATTAGGATTTGACTCAAGAATTTTCTCAATCTTATCGGGAACGGCTATCATCTCGCAGATAAGCTGCTCGTACCTTTCCTGTGTTATGATTTCGCGTTTTCGCCCTAGCAGCATGGCCATTAGGGTTAAGACCGTTACTTGTGCTGTAAATGCTTTGGTAGAAGCAACACCAATCTCGGGTCCTGCATGGGTGTAAACACCAGCATCGGTTTCTCTTGGGATGCTAGATCCCACCACGTTACAAATGCCAAGCACCAATGCACCAGCTTTCCTAGCCTGCCTGATAGCTGCCAGCGTATCGGCTGTTTCACCGCTTTGGCTAATGGCTATCACGATATCATCCTTAAATATTATTGGGTTACGGTACCTAAATTCCGATGCGTACTCAACTTCTACAGGGATTCTCGCAAACTCTTCAATTAAATATTCGCCTACCAAGGCTGCATGCCAGGATGTTCCGCATCCGATAAGTATAATCCTTTTGGCTTTGGTTAATCTTGGTAGAACCTGATATAGCCCGCCCAGATGAATATTCTTCCTGTCAGCAGAGATTCGTCCTCTGAAGGTATCCTTTATGCTTCGGGGCTGTTCAAATATCTCCTTTAGCATGAAATGATCGAAGCCGTTCTTCTCAATCTCCTCAATATCCAAATCGAGCGTTTGAATGTTTGGCTCAAGAGCCTCGTTCATTATGGTTTTTAAAGTAAGCTCATTCTTTCGAATGATAGCAACATCGTTATCATTTAGGAAAATTACGCTGTTAGTGTATTCAATGATAGGGGTTGCGTCGGAAGCTACAAAGTACTCGTTATCACCAACGCCAATAACAAGGGGGCTCCCTTTTCGGGCAGCAATAAGCATGTTGGGCTCATCACGACAAATTACAACAATACCATACGCTCCTACAACTTTGGTTAAAGCAAGCCTAACGGCTATTTCGGCCGAGATATTACCTTTAAGATAGATATACTCTATCAAATTAACCAGCACTTCGGTGTCGGTTTCGGAGGTAAACTCGTAGCCTCTTCGTTCTAGGCGGCTCTTTAAATGGCCATAGTTCTCAATTATTCCGTTATGAATAATTATAAAGTGACCATTCATTGACCTGTGTGGATGGGCGTTCGTGTCATTTGGCTCACCATGTGTTGCCCATCTGGTGTGACCTATACCAATACTCCCTTCAACGGGATCATTGCCAATATGCTTCTCAAGATCGGATACTTTGCCCTTATGCTTGTATATCTTGGCATCTCCATCCGAAAGGCAGATACCTGCAGAGTCGTACCCTCTGTATTCAAGTCGTTTTAGCCCGTTTATAATAACAGGGTAAGCATCTCTATACCCATTATATCCTACTATTCCGCACATTAATTCTATAGGTTTATGTATGTAACAACAAGTTTAATCCTCCCTTCAGGATGATTTCCACTCCTAAGAACCACGTTATTTGCTCTAACATAGGAGGAGCGCCCCTCAATGTACAACTTATCGTCAGGATTAGAACTATTTAAAAGAGATTGTAAATGGTGCGTAATGTTAAAAGAGTAATATCCTTTGTGTTTTATGAATTTTCCACCAAAGTTCTCCTCATCCACAACAAAATCTTCAATGTTGTGCCGCTGGTTATCATCCATTCGGAAAGCAAACAGCTGGTTCAGAAGAGTGTCCTTGGGCATGGCATCGTGGCTCTCGGGCTCAATACGCAGCTCAGCTCTGCTGATGGCAATTGGCATTTTATTGCTCCATTCAAGTATATCATCAAGAACAATAACTCCCATTGCGCCTCCAAGACCTTTTACATAAAAAACAGAGTCTTGCTCATTCCCATCATCTGGTGGGTTAAATGTTAACCCAATATCATCTGAAGCCTCATCAAAATTGTGCTCATATTGGTTGTATCGCTGTGCCTCTTCAGTGAATACGTAAGAGAAGGACAGAGAGGCAGTGTCTGATTCAAGCTCATCGTTCTTGTAGTAAACCATTAATCTTGACTGGATAGAAGTAAAATCAAAATAGTACATGCCCTTAGCAGGTTCGCTAAGCGAAGTTTCTTCGGAAGGCTTTACGTAAAACCCATAGAAATGCTCAAGAAAATCCTCCTGTGTTGACATTATTGTAGTGTCTGCAATGGTTGGATCTACTAATTTTTCCATTACCCAGTTATTATCCAGATAAATCTTTAGCAGATCATCCTCACCTGTGTAGGGGGTTGTTGTTGAGCCCTTAGGATCAGGATCGTAGTTCTCAATGGGATCGAATGCATTGTATTCCGTGGAACCTGAAAGAGAGTCAGTAAGATCGAAGACATCAACGTGCATTGGTGCATCACCCAATTTCTCCTTCAATTTTAAAGTGAATACTACGGAGTCAATTGTTGGATTTGTTCCCCAGCTATGCTCCAGCGCACCCAACCTAAACTGAGTAACAAAGGACGACCTTGTGTGGCCAAAAATGTCATCAAGGGTCTCACCCAGAATGGCATCGGTAAAATAGGTTGTACTAATGGTATCGTAACTTTGTGTAAAAGCTGAAAGTGTGAAGGATGTATCGGACTCCAAATTAAGCTCATCCTGCTCTGGTAATAAATCTCCACCTAAAAAATCTGGGGGTGAAATACACTTCCAATTTAAAAATAAGAAGATTGTTGCTACTGAAATTACCTTTACGTTCCTTTTAAAAAAAGCGAGGCGATTCTTTGAATAAAAAATGTTTGTCATTACTTATCATTATTTAAGACCTGATCGTAAAAAATATTAATCTTGTCTATGTACTCATCCATACCTTGATAATCAAGAACGGGCTTTCCTATACTTTTAATATGCTCACTCAGGTCTTTTTTTACTTCTTTATCACCAAATATTATGCCATCGGTGAAATTTAATGCAAATTTGCTCAGGTTAAGGTAATCGGGTTGTGAAAGGGTTTCTAAATCCTTCTTTGTGATATTCTCAAGTGAAAGTTTATTTTTAACTTTTGGGTTCAGCATGCCATCAAACTCATCATTATAAACAGAGTACACAACTTTTGAGTTGGCAAACATTGGATCCTCCTTGTAGGTGCGCTTAATTAGTATTGGCACAAATGAGGGGAACCAGCCATGACAATGGATAATATCAGGTGCCCAGCGCAACTTTTTAACGGTTTCAAGCACGCCTCTTGCAAAGAAGATTGCACGCTCATCGTTATCCTTAAAATACTTTCCCTTCTCGTCGGTTAAAATTCTTTTGCGTTGAAAATAATCCTCATTATCTATGAAATATACCTGCATGCGAGCACTTTGAATTGAGGCCACTTTTATAATTAGAGGATGGTCTGCATCATCAATAACAAGGTTCATACCCGAGAGACGAATTACTTCATGCAGCTGGTTTCTACGCTCATTAATACACCCCCATTTAGGCATAAAGGTTCGTATCTCCCTTCCTTTTTCCTGTATTCCTTGTGGCAGGTTTCTGCCGATAACTGACATGTTTGTCTCTTCGAGGTATGGGGTGATTTCTTGAGAGACGAATAGTACTTTTACACTTTTCATTTTTAGGCAAGTTACATAAGCACAGTTTGTTAACAAACAAATGAGAACCTTTCAAAAATCAAACGATAATTGAAATTTTTCATCCTACAAAAGTATAAAAAAATAATAAGACTTTACTGCTATATTACTACTATTTGATTTTCAACGTAGCTCGCTTCGATCGTTGTAGCAATAGTACTTAATAGGCTCACAAAAAGTATGGATTAGTAATGGAGAATAATAGTTAAATTTTCATAAAAAATAAAAGGGGATACTGTGTTTGAATAACATCTTAATGTTTTGCTTGGTTAACAACAGTCGCTCATCGGTTATTCTATTCTCATATGTTATTGCCTACCCTGAGTGCCCTCACACCATGAATGACGATGGCTGCTCGACCCCATATAGGATGGCTTCCTCCAATGGCGTTTCCTTAATTTTTAGCACCCAGCAAGTCTGAATATCAAAAGCATTTAAAACATAAGCATACAGAATGATCTCTTGTTAAAACGGCTAGTGTCTCATTGGAACTGCAACCGAAGCTAAACCAACACACTTTTGCAGAATCGCTGTAGCAATCGAAAAGTTTTGGCAGCGTGGGCATTTTTTAGTCGTACTGTTCGCAAGCTAACTTTTTTGGGAAAGCGTAACGCTCACTCTATCCATTTTACCTCCCATGGGTGGGTTTAGTTTGGAAACCTTAACGGTTGCTTCTGTAAGGGAGTTGAACTCGCTAAACAGTGCCTTAAGTATTCTGCCACAGGTATGCTCCAAAAGGTGTGAATTTATGCTCATTTCCCGTTTAACAATCTCGTATGCTTGCTGGTAGTTAAGTGCATCGGTGAGCTTATCTGTTTCGGTTGCTCTAATGGAGTTTGTTTCCAGCTTTAGATTAACCACAAACTGATTACCCACCACCTGCTCCTCTTTGTAGCAACCATGGTAGGCAAAAAACTCCATGTTCTCCAGCTCAATTATATTCTTCAAAATAATGTTTTTTTATGTATTTAACTCCGATTATGCATGCAAAAATGGGCTAAGAAAGCTCCCAGTCAAATCCATCTTTCCTATCCTTTACGATGACGCCCAGCTTATTGAGCTCATCGCGTATGCGGTCGGATGTTTCAAAATCTTTGTTAGATTTGGCTTGAAGGCGCATATTTAGCATCATCTCTATAAGTTTTCCTGTTAACTCAGCATGTTTTGAGCCCTCCGTTTGCTCATCTGAAAGACCTAAAACATCAAATACAAGCTGCTTATATGTTAATGTTAGCTTATCCAAATCCTCCCTGGTAATATGCTCTCGGCCCTCAGCAAGTGAGTTTATGTTTCGAACCCAATCAAATAAAGCTGCAATGGCTATGGGGCTGTTTAAATCATCGCAAAGCGCCTCAAATGCTCTGCTGTGCAAATCGTTTACATCAATTGTTGATTTGCTAGCGGGATTTATCTTTTCAAGCATTCGTCCAGCGGCCATAAGACGGTTAAGTCCTTTGTCTGCTGCTTGAAGCGCCTCGTTGCTAAAATCTAGCGTAGAGCGGTAGTGTGCCTGAAGAATGAAAAAACGAATGGTCATTGGGCTGTAAGCCTGCTTTAGCAACTTGTGCTTCCCTGTGAATAGTTCCTCAAGCGTAATAAAGTTCCCCAAGGATTTTCCCATCTTTTGACCATTAATAGTAATCATGTTGTTATGCATCCAGTAGCGAACTGCGTCCTTACCGCTGGCAGCTACACTCTGAGCAATTTCACATTCGTGATGTGGGAAAAGCAGATCCATTCCTCCGCCATGTATATCGAACGGCTCACCTAGGTACTTGGTGCTCATGGCCGAGCATTCTAAATGCCAACCCGGGAAACCAACGCTCCAAGGCGATGGCCAACGCATTATATGCTCAGGTGCGGCCTTTTTCCATAGGGCAAAATCAATGCTGTTTCGCTTTTCATCCTGTCCATCCAAGTCCCTGTTACCCGATAGCATATCTTCAATTACTCGTCCGGAGAGCTTTCCGTAGTTGTGGGTTGAATTATACTTCTCAACATCAAAATAGATTGAGCCGTTGCTCTCGTAAGCATAGCCGTTCTCAAGAATCTTTTTAACCAGCTCAATCTGTTCAATAATATGCCCGCTTGCCCTTGGCTCTATACTGGGCGGCTGCACGTTTAGCATTTTCATAGCATCGTGGTAGCGAAAAGTGTAGTGCTGAACGATCTCCATG
The DNA here is from genome assembly GCA_046542995.1 of Bacteroidales bacterium. GTDB lineage: Bacteria > Bacteroidota > Bacteroidia > Bacteroidales > Tenuifilaceae > Perlabentimonas. The sequence continues at coordinate 3,939 of JBKHAH010000045.1, read as the reverse complement.
GGTTCAACCTGCTCAAGCCTGGCCTTCTTGGCAATTTTATCCTCCCCTTCATCGGCATCGTTCTCCAAATGCCCAACATCCGTGATGTTTCTGACGTATCTAACCTTAAAATCAAGCCTACTAAGAAACCTAAATAGTAAGTCAAAAGTTATGGCAGGGCGAGCATGGCCTAAATGCGGATCGCCATAAACGGTTGGTCCACAAACGTACAAACCAACATGTGGAGGGTTTATGGGGGTAAACTTTTCTTTTTCCCTACTTATAGAATTATAGATTTGAAGGTTTCTGTCTTTGCAATTATTTTTCATTTGTAAACTATTTTTTCAATGATTCGGATTACATTGCATAACCAATTTGCAAATATAGTGTTTTGGCTGCTTCTTTCTTTAAAAACAGAAAGAAGGTCTTTTAATAACAATCTATTAACAACAAATATATTTCAAATTATCATATAATATATGGCAAGCATCGGTAAGCTACTCATTAATCAAACTTTTATAGGTGCTGACACTTAGTTTGTAACTATTAAAATATCAGCGTAATACAACTTGTTACATTCTGCTAATAGCCCTGAATCAACCTATGATTACGCTCATTTTATCAATAAAACATAGAGAATAACTCACTATTAAAATCATAAGTTTTATATTTAGACGATTTACTAAATCGTATCTAAATCTACTTTCTCTTTATAATACTTATGTAATATGTATTCAATATTTTTTTGCTTAAGACCTTCTTTGAAACATCTCTTGATAGTTCTGTTTTCGTCATTATTACTAGTTTTTTTTAATCAAAAATCTGCGAAAGGCCAATTACCCTTCGAGAAACTTAAAACAGCGTATCTTTTTCAATTTGCTCAAAATATTTCGTGGCCTAATGAAGAAAGCATTGATAGTTTTACCATAGTGCTTCTTGGACATAACCCAGCCTTAGAGAAAGAATTAAAAGAGGTTGCCAATACGCGAAAACTTAAAGATCGACCAATTTCAATACAACAATTCCATAGCATTGACCAAATAACGGAACCTTACCCTCAACTTATATATGTAGATGAAACTTTAGGACATTTCTTGCCCCAGATTATCGATAGGCTCTACTCAATTCCAACCCTTGTAATTACAAAAGAAAGCATCTTCAGCGATCTTATAATGATAAACTTCGTTTATAAAGATGATGAAAGGAGCCAAATTAGCTTCGAACTTAATAGCTACGCTATTGAACAAAGGCATAACCTTAAAATACTGCCCCCCCTTCTGCTCTTAGGAGGCACTAAAGTAGAGGTAGCGGAAGCCTATATGAGGCAGGAAGAGGCCCTGAAGCATGAACGTGAAACGGTTGAGGTGTATAAGGCAGAAATTGAGCAGCAAAAGACCATTATCAGTGAGCAAACCAAAAGTATCCATAAGCAGAGAAGTGAGATTGACAGCCAAGAAATGGAGATTGCTCATCAACAGGAATTAATTGACAACCAAAAGAAGGAACTTTCCAGCTTATTTGATGAGGTAAAACAACAGCGAAGAACTATCAACGCTAACCTTGAAGTGCTTCAAACACATCAGGAGGAAATTATATTTCACAGGGAGCGACTGCAACATCAATTTGAAGAGATTGATGAAAGAAACCAAATACTTGAAGAACAAGACTCTGAAATACATGCACAGCAAGCACATATTGAACACCAGAAGGATGTACTTGATAAGCAAGCAAAAAAAATTGACATTCAGCAATACATGCTGATCATCTCATTAATTGCCATAATTGCTATCCTGGGTATGCTGTTTTTTATATACAAAGGGCTACACGACAAAAGGATAGCCAACCGATTGCTAATTGAAAAAAATCTAGAGATTGAGCAGCAAAACGAGGAGATTCAAACCCAAACTGAGATGCTGATAGACAGCAACCGAGAGTTGGAGAAACTTTCCATTGTTGCCAGTAAAACCGACAATGCTATAATAATTATGGATGGAGAGGGGATGGTAGAATGGGTAAATCCTGGTTTTACAAAACTAACTGGCTACACACTTGATGATCTAAAAAATACTATTGGGAGTAACTTTATCAAGATTAGCTCTTACAAAAGGATTGCCACGCTGTTTAATCATTGCATTCAGAAAAAGGAGTCGGTATCGTATGAAATGCCATTCAAGGCGAAGCATTCAAAGGAGCTTTGGCTGCAAACCACTTTAACCCCTATACTTAACTACAAAAGGGAGATTGAAACCATCATTGCAGTATCATCCGACATAACTGACCTTAAAAACGCCCACCGACATTTGGTTCAATCTGAGAAGATGGCTTCAATCGGGGTTCTTACAGCAGGTATCGCCCATGAAATTAACAATCCTATAAACTTTGTATACGCAGGTGTAAATAGCTTAAAGCGCGATTTTCAGGATTTAGATACAATCCTTGAAATAATTGAAAGGGTGGAAAAGATTCCGGACAATCCTGATGAAATAATTAAAGAAATTATACAAAAAAAGAGGGACGTTGAGTTCAATGAGGCCTACCATGCGGCGGCTCAAACCCTGAACGACATTACACTTGGTACCGAGCGAATTTCCGAAATAGTTAGGGGGCTTAGCAACTTCTCGCGTAGCGAGAAGGATACCTTTAGTAGCATTAACCTTAATGTAATAATTGAAGAAGTGCTTGTGCTTTTAAAAAGTAAGTATAAAAATCATATCGAAATAGTTAAGAATCTGGACAAAACACTCCCTGACATTGAATGCAAAGTTGGCAAAATAAATCAGGTAATTCTCAATGTAGTGAATAATGCTATTGATGCCATTGAGGGCAAAGGAACCATTACCATCAGCACTTCAACCATTGAGAATTGCTGTACAGTTAAAGTTGAAGACACAGGGGTTGGGATAAGCGAGCAGTCGCTTTCAAAAATTTTTGATCCATTTTACACTACAAAAGATGTTGGGAAAGGCGTAGGCCTTGGCCTCTCGATAGTGTACGGTATTATTGAGGAACACAATGGTAAAATTGTGGCAAAAAGCACGTTGGGGGTTGGAACAACCTTCTCAATCACCCTACCTCAGAAACAGGGAGACGTTCTAGTTCTTTAAGATTAGGCAGCAGAATTATTTGGGTATAGAGGTCCAGAGGAGTGTGAAATGAATAAAAATATAGATAAAGTACGAATTTTTTGAATTAATTTGAAATTAATTGACACGAAAAGCCAAAACCCATACATTGCAAGCAAATCAAAAAAATTATATACACATGAAGGATATAATTAGACCGGTACCTGCTCCCGCGCAGGAGTGCAGCTACCCCAATTACAACCCCATGCGAGCAGAAGTTAGGGAAGATTCCAACTCGGGATTCTTTGAAGTGAACGAAAATATAGGTGAGATTTATTCTCAGGGTGCTGAACTTGACATTAACTACCAAGTATTCAGGTTTCAAATATCATTAGGATATAGTTTTACTGATGGCGAAGATAAAACCTCTAGTGCTAATCTACCCAAAGTTTCGCAACATAAGCTTAACACCAATGTTTCCTATAGTAACAACAACTTATTTGAAAGTATTACAGCTAGGTATTATAGCGATATCTGGACAGATCCTTACAACAGTTTATATGGAGTTGGGGCTGCAAACGAGGGGAATATACCCGGTGCATTTACTCTTTATTCAAACCTTGGTTATAGATTAAACTCAAACATTACATTAAAACTAATTGTTGATAATGCCCTAAACACGAAGCACTATGGCTCCGCACCATACGCAGAGTCAATATGGATACAACCAAGAGCACCACAATCGTTGCTTAAAGTTTACGGTGGACTTAGTGTTGATTTTTAGGCATAAGTAAAATTATCTTTTTTAAAACAATGCGCTTAAAACATGTTGTATATCAGCAAGAAACAGTTTAATTTTTTGAAACAATTAAAACACATATACGTAATATCTAGTTAT
>JBKHAH010000132.1:0-5771 GCA_046542995.1 Bacteroidales bacterium | reverse complement strand
AATAAAATGGAAACTACGAAAAATATAAAGACTTATACCCTTGACGAGCTGAAAGACAAACATCTCGGTAATATTGGAACCGAAAAAAGGGATAAATATGAGTACGAACTTCGGTTAGACCTCTTGGGTGAAGTAATTAGGCGCACAAGGAAAGAAAGACATTTGACCCAAACCGAATTAGGAGAAATGATTGGAGTGCAAAAATCTCAAATTTCTCGAATAGAAAGAAATGCAAAGAATGTAACAATTGAAACTATTCTGCGGGTTTTTAGAGCATTGAAAGCAAAAGTTAATTTCAATGTAGAACTTCTTGACGGAGAATTTAAAATTGCATAGATAATCTACGTTTGCTAACAAACCGTATAACCAGTTGCGCCACAATAATACGAGCGGACTCCCAATAACTAACTGGAGGAAAGTGAAGGGTGGGATAAGACCTTCCAACCTCCGAATGACTTGGAAACGGAAACGTCAAGAGGGGGCAATAGTATTTGTAAAATTAGTGTTAAAGCTATTCTTGCTCAGGGGTTTTAGGGTATTCTATTCTGGCATGGTAAATATTACTTAGCTTCTTCTTAAAGATTGACTTAATAATGGTAATATCCTTAAAAGTAATGTCAGAATCGTTAAATTGATCCTCAATTTGCTGGTAGTTGATAATGTTCTCAACCAGATTATCAATGGTTTCGTAGGTTATGGATTTGAGTGAGCGAGAGGCCGCTTCAACCGAATCGGCCATCATAACTACAGCCGTTTCTCTGGAGAATGGTTTTGGTCCTGGGTAGTTGAATGTTGCAAACTCCTCTTTAGCCTCAGGAAATTTATCCTTAAACAATCTGTAGAAATACTGCACTTTTGTTGTTCCGTGGTGGGTCCTGATAAAATCTATTAGCTGCTGTGGCAGGTTGTGTTTTTTGGCAATTTGCACCCCATCAGTTACGTGCTTAATAATAATCTCAGCGCTCTCTTCAAAGTCTAACCCCTTGTGCGGATTAAAGTCAGGTGACTGATTCTCAACAAAATAGTATGGGTTGTTCATTTTTCCAATATCATGGTACAGAGCACCAGCCCTAACAAGCAATGCATTCCCTCCAATTTTTTGGATGGCACTCTCTGATAGGTTGGCAACTTGTAAAGAATGCTGGAAGGTGCCCGGTGCAACTTCAGCTAATTTGCGAAGCAGGTTCTGGTTGGTGTCAGAGAGCTCCATTAGTGTGGTCTCGGATAGAAATCCGAATATTTTCTCGAAAAGGTAAATGAGCTGATACGAAGCAAGCAAAAGGAGCGCATTCCCGGCAAACCATGCAATGTTAAGCGGATTTATAGCCAGTGGAGAACCTTCCTGAATGGTTACAATACCCATATAAACCAGTACGTATGAAAGGAAAACATATCCAACGGAAAGGAATAGTTTACCTCTTCTGTATAGATTTGACATGCTAATAATTGCAACCACACCAGCAATAAAATGGATGAATACAAATTCGAAGCTGTTAGGCACGAAGAATCCTACAAGAAAAACTGTAACAAGGTGAATAAAAAGGGCAAGCCTTGAGTCGTAAAAGGTTCTAATAAAAATTGGAATTATTGCAAAGGGTATAATGTAGATACTAACAATCTCACGCCTTAGCAGCAATGAAGAGACTACTGTAACTGAAGTGATAAGGAGAAGGATGAATATCAGTTTAGAATCATGCTGGAGAATTTCGGGTCTAAAATTTAATAAGAAAAGGAATAGTACAACAAAAAGAATTACAATTATTAAAGCTTGCCCCCCAATAAGGAAGTTTCTGTCGTTAGAGTAGGTTACCCTGCTCTCAAACTCTCGCTTAAGTGAGAATAGTATCTGGTATAGTTCTGGGTTAACAATTTCGCCCTTACTTATAATTCTTTCACCTGCATAAACCAACCCCTTAGTTTGAGAGAGGTTTTTCAGCATATCCTCAGTAACCTTCTGTGTAGTTTCTTTATCGTAGCTTAGGTTAGGGTTAATGTAATTTGAGAAGGTTATTCTTTCTAATTCTTTTTTGGATGCTTCGTTATTTACATTTGCTAGAATGCTGCTGTGTTTCTCCTCTAAATATTCAATGGCTGAATTTACGGTGTAAATCTCTTCAAAAGCCCTTTCGTATGCCTGATTATTAACGAGCAGGGTTATTCCAGAAAATATTTGTTCCCTTAATTCATTATAATCTTTGGGTTGAAGAATTCCCTTAAGGTGAACAATGCGGATATGTTCCTTTATTTTTTTTGAGGTGTTGTCTATAACATTCTTCTCTTTTTGATCCTTAAAATTATTATCTTCTAATATTTTAGCTAAATCCTCTTTAAATTGATTTAACGCACCCTCTGTGGCCGATGAATCGTAACGGAAAAATGGTTTTAGGTTGTTGAGAATTGAGTTTCTCTCGGCTATTAATTCAGTGTCCGTTTTATATATTGGAAAATCAAAAGGAGCAACTAGGTCCTCATGCATCCAAGCTTTTCCTTTTTGGAACTCGTACTTAAATTTCCTCTCCCTGGGTAAAGTGAATAGAATAAGGAGTATTGCCCCTATAAAAAGAGCACCTCTAAAAAACTCCCTATAATGCACTCTAATAAAGTCAAATATTTTTTTCATGAAAAATAAACTCTTTGTTTATCAACACAAAAGTAACATTTTATATCCATAAAAGTTTCTTAAATCCTTTAATAATATTCGTTCAGGGCTGAGGCCAAATCATATCATGTTATCTTTTAATAGAATGCTCGTTAGTATTAAGCTGCTTTGCTATTCATGGTAATATCATTATCCTTACAAGTTGAAAGTTGGGTTTATTGGCAGAGGTTTGTTAAAAAAAGGGAAGCGTGCAACAACACTTCCCTTTAACCTTAAATTTATGAAAAGATGTTTACTAATCGAAATCCATATCTATATCATCAGGGCGTCTTTCTCTACGGGAACGGTATTCATTTATCCTGTATGAAAATCCTAACCAAATTATTCTGCTCTCACGGGTTCTCTCCATGTTGCTGGTGAAATTGGGCCCCCAGGTAAGGGCTTCGTACTTCATTGTATTTAGTATGTCGCTAACTCTCAATGTTATGGTACCCTTACGATTGAGAACATTTAGTCTCATTCCTAAATCGAACCAGTACATCTCTTCAGTTTTTCCTTGTCCGCCACCCGATTGCCAGAATCGCAATGATCCACCAACCGAGAGCGATGGTGAACGATAGTTGCCTGTAAGCTGTAGTTCCAAGTTTTTACCAATACTAAATGTTGATGTTGCACGGGTTGTCCAGTTGTCTCCCTCGCTCGACTCTTTGTCTAGGTAATCGGCATAAAGCTTTATGTAGTTATAATTTGCGCTGGCATTAACTTTCCACCAAGGTGTTACTGTTTGTGTTACCACGCCTTCAAGCCCAACCGTTTCGCTCTCATCAATGTTACGGAATGTTGACATGGCGTAATCGTACCCCTCTGTCTCATCGGTTTCAATTTCAACGTAGCGAGAAATAATATCGGTTGTATTACGATAGTATGTACTTGCGCTAAACCTTGTTTTTGGAAGTGTATGTGAGTAGCTTATCTCAAAGCTATTGGTAAACTCAGGGTTTAGCCAGGGGTTACCTGTACTTCTGTTTAGTGGGTCGGAGTAGTTTACAAACGGGTTTAGAAGGCGGGTACTTGGGCGGCTAACCCTTTTACTATATGCTACTTGAGCAGAGTTCTTGTCGGATATATTCCACCTAATGTGAGCGCTAGGAAACCAGTTTAAGAATTCCCTGTCAATGGGTTCCTCCTCCATTGCTCTTTGGTTGGCTTTGGTAAACGCTTGCTCAACCCTAAGTCCTCCCTGATAGCTAAGTTTGCCATCGGCAAAGGTGTTTGAGTAAATTGCGTAGGCTGAATACTGCTGCTCATCATAAATAAACCAGTTGCTCCTGTTGTCGTCCTCATTTTGATTATCATCAACAATATTGTAAAAAGTAAAGTCGCTATCCTGAGTACGTATTATTCCCTTTAAGCCGGTTTCTATCCTTCCGCCATTACCTACAGGATGCACCAAGTCGGTTTGAAAAGTTAGTATGCTTGTTGCAAAATCGTCAATGCTTTGTTCAGATATTTCAGGATTAGTTGTTTCTTCCCACCATTGTGTCAGGTCACTTTTGAAGAGTCCGTCCCAACGGTTAAAAAACACATCGGCAGTTAGCTCTCTGCCGTTTCCATTCCCGTTCAGCGTATAGTTAAGTGCCATGTTGTAAGATGAGAAACCCGAGTCGCCATCATCCTCCCTATAGTATAAATCGCTAGTAGTTGATGGTAGGTAAACGTCTGTTTCTGTTTGTGTTATATCCCATCTTACAAAGTCGCGAGAATTATATCCGCCAGAAAGGGTAAGAGTACTGGCATCGTTAATAAAATAATCTACACCTCCACGTGCGCTAATAAAATCTCCTCCGCGTCTAAAATCCTGATTCTGTTGTAAGTGGCTAGTTAGGTCATCGTCACCATTGGTCATTCTTCTATCTGAAATGGTTTCGCCTGTCATGCGAAGCTGCCTGTAGCTCAAATTGGTAAAAAAGTTAAACTTATCCTCCCTGTAATTAAAATTTAGGGTGCTCATGTACTTATCACCTGTCCCCGCATTAAGCATTACCATTCCGTGGTAACCAGGGTCGCGTCTTTTTTTAAGTACAATATTGATTATACCCGATAAGCCATCGGGGTCGTAACGTGCCGAGGGGTTGGTTATTACCTCTACCGTTTCAATAATGTTTGCTGGAATCTCCTCAATGCTAGAGTAGGTGGATGGGCGTCCATCAACCAGTATGGTTACATTCTGGCTACCACGAAGGCTAACATTCCCTTCCATATCTACCTCAACCGAGGGGATTGTTTCCATAATTTCAAGCGCGCTGCCACCCTCCGCATTAATATCGCTACCAACATTGTACGCTTTCTTGTCAAGGTTATGCGTAAGCATCTGCTTTTGACCGGTTACTGTAACTGCCTCAAGATTTTCACTAGCTGGTTGTAGTTCGATATCACCCATATTAACAATTGGGTTTTTGGGGTTGACAGAGAATGTTTCAACACTGGTTGTGTTGTAACCTATAAATTTTGCCTTAGCAAAATACCTGCCTGCGGGAACTTTACTAACTGAGAATAATCCATCCTCGTTAGTAATACCTCCTGTAACCATTGACGAGTCTCGTACGCTATGAAAAACAATGTTGGCGTATTCAACCGGTGCGTTTGTTTCAGCATCAATAATGCTTCCTTTAACCGTTCCTGTAAAATTCGACATTTTACCCTGACCTCCGGAACCGCGACCCTGCGATAAGACAGAAGCGGTAGCACTTAGCGTAATTAACAGAGTGAAAATAAGTTTCTTATTCATAGCCTTTTAAAGAGATTATAAATTAAATTATTTAACTAAATATTGATTAGACTCCTTTGTTGTAGAAAACTTGCGCTACTAAAAGAGAAATATTGTTAAAATATTGTTAAAATCAGTCTGACTAATCTTAATGTCTTAATATTTTGTAACTTACAAAAAGGTAATAATGAAATTTTTCCTAAGTCCGATTTGGTCTTTAGGCACGTTCTTTTGACCCTTAGTTCGATTAGTTTTAATTCAATTTCCTGAATTGTGAATTGTGAAATGTTTAATGTTTATAAAGGAGATTTTATGTGTAGATGTATTAACCTCAGTTCGAAATACGTTATATCACAAATTGGAGCGCCTATGCCAACCACTTTTTATTTTTACTGTAAGAAAAAA
>JBKHAH010000044.1:0-27796 GCA_046542995.1 Bacteroidales bacterium | reverse complement strand
TTATAGACTTCATACATCATTGATGCAGCAAACGGACGCTCAACGCCCTTAATAAATTCCTTGATTAGCCAACCATTCTGGTCGCTCACCTCAAAAGCAACGGCTGGCCCCTTATTGCCCCGTGCCTCCAAATTAAGAATCAACCCTACGTCCTCCATCCAGGGATGCTCCTCAGCAAATGCCTCGGCGCCAATCAGACCTACCTCTTCAGCATCGGTAAAAAGGAAAATGATGTCGTTTTTTAATTTGTGATGATTTTTTAGCGTTTCGGCGGCCTCTAACATTGCCGCAACAGCTACACCATCATCTGCCGCTCCAGGCGTATGGGGTTGAGTGTCGTAATGGCCAACCATCATTATTGCCTTGCTGTTGTCAGTACCTGGTAAACGACCAATAACATTTGTTATGTTTGAATACAGGATGTAATCGTCGAAGTTAACAAATGGCGTTGACTGAATTTGGGTTTGCAACCCAATCCGCTCCAACTCATCAAAAATATAGCTGCATACACGATCATGCTCAAGGGAGCCTGTCATGTGTGGCGCTTGAGCTATCTCTTCAGTATGCAGGAAGGCTCGTTGGGCAGAAAACAGTTCCGAAGATTCGCCCAAACCCTTAGACTCAGGCGGCGAAGTTATAAGTACTGCTGTAAATGCTAGAATTAGAAAAACAAGAATGGTAGCATATTTTAGCCATAATGACTTACGATTTTTTGTTTGGGGAGGGCTGATAATTTCCATAAACCGATAAGTTATATTTGAATATATTTGAAAGTATCAAATATACAAAAAGAAGCTTGTAAATTGCACTGTTATTATTAGCTACTTGTGATTTTTTTCTTTTTAAAGTGAAATTATTTATGAAAACTAGTCGTCAAGCTCTCAAACTTTTTACAAACGGGTATAGCTGCTCGCAAGCAATTCTAATTGCTTTTGCCAAAGATGTTGACCTTGAAAAGGATACTGCCTTTAGTATTGGGGCAGGTTTAGGAGGCGGTGTTGGCCGCACTCAGAATATTTGCGGAGCAATTAACGCCGGGGCAATTATTTTGGGGTTAAGGTTTGGGAACTACTCGTCCGATGATTCTGAGGCGAAGAATCAACTGGCAAGCAAAGTGGCCACGTTTGTAAATGAATGTAAGCTGGAGCTAGGTGCTACCCAATGCCTTGAACTAACTAAAGTTGATTTAAACAATGAAACGCTTAAAAATCACGCCAGCAAAAGCGGGCATCTGGCCAGGGTATGCAACAACGCAGTAGAAGTGGTGGCCAGAATATTAGAAAAATATATTCATCAATAAATAAAGGGGCGTATTTTCTTACATCCCCATTTTCAAAAGAAAAAGATAGCAAAGTACATCTAATCCTGCTCAATTACTGTTGATGCCTTTGATATTGAGTAGGCTGTAAAATAACCCAAGGCATCGTTTGTAAAATTTGAACGAGGGTTAGCAGGCGGACCGCTAAATAATGGTAACGAAGGGTTTGTGGTTACGCGCGCCTCAATTAAATATTTGTAGTAATCCTGAGTTATACCACAAAAAGCTGCCGTTATAGTATCACCGGGCGAAATTGCATTATTATCATTAAAAAAGTAAAGCACCACCCCGTTGGTGTAATTGCCATCAAAGAAAGTGTCGTCGGTATAGTTTATATTTCGTAAAGAGTCGGTATAAAGCTCCCCATTTTTGTAAATAAGGAATTTATAGAAATCTCTTGTTTCGGGAGGGTCCTGCGCGTAAGCCAGAAGAGCCCATCCCTGCCAGTCGGGTCTATACATCACCTTAATTGAGTCTGCTGTGGTTACTGGCAAAAGTTCGCTTGTGGCCTCATAGCTCGTTGTATTACCATCGTTAAGTAAATCAACATTATCAACATAAAGCGTATAGGTATTCCCCGGCACGCCATAAACAGAGCTATCTGTATAGTAAACTCCAGGCTCCTGAGGATGCTCGGTTAGGATAAATTCGTTCTCTCCGTCAGATATTGTAACGTCTGCGCCAGATATACCTTGCGGCGGCAAATCAGTAAAGTAGTCGCCTGAGCTGGTTATGGTTACTTTATGCGCAGTAGTATCGGTAGTTAGCTGGCCAAATATTATGCATCGTTTTTGCGTACTATCAAGCTCAATATCCATTCTCTCTGTACATGCAGAGAAGAGTAATATTGAAAGGACGGTAATACCAAAAAACCTATTAATTTTTAACTGCCGAGAAATACGTACCATCTTATTTATTTGATTGTTTGTTGCCATTTTATCTTCTAAACTATTTTTAGTGCTTGCGCAAAATATGAATTTTACAACATCCTTTTAAAACTTAAAATTATATGTTAAAGCAGGTAGTATTGAGAAAAGATACGTTTTTTCTGCATAGGTAACATTGGGATTATTCTTATCCTGCACAAAATTAATTGCCCAGGCATTCTTCCTGTTATAGGCATTGTAAACCGACAGGTTCCATTCCCCCTGCCATTTTCTACCTTTATTAACATTTGGTTTGTATGTGATGGACAAATCCAGCCTGTGATAGTCTGGGTACCTGTAAGCATTCCTAGAGGTGTAAAGTGGTAAAACGTTCCCCATAATCTCATACCTACCTGCAGGGAAGGTAGCCGGAACACCCGTTGCATAAACCCAGTTTGCAGATATGGACACCTTTGGACCCAGCTCATAGTTTGCCACTATTGACACATCGTGGGGCTTATCGTATGGGGCTGGGTATGGGTCGTTACTATTTATCCCTTCAATGGTTCTGAATGCTCTTGAATAGGTGTAGCTTACCCATCCGCTAAGTTTGCCCTTAGCATATCGAGCGTACATTTCAAACCCGTACGATTGGGCCGTACCAAAACGCAGCTCACCCTCCAGCTTTTCATTAAGGAGCATGTTGGCAAACTCCTTAAAATCAACAACATTCTGCATGTCCTTATAGTAAGCCTCAACCGAAGTTTCAACGGTATTATTGAAAAAATTATGAAAGTAACCCAATGCCCATTGGTCCGAAAGTTGCGGCTTAACATTTGGTGATGCAACAAACCAAATATCAAGGGGTGTTCCGGCAGTTGAGTTGGATGCTTGCTGGAGATACTGAACTGTTCTGGAATAGCTAACCTTAACCGACTGTCGTTGGTTAAATTTATATACCACCCCCAATCGTGGCTCAAGGTTTGTGTACGTTTTAATAATCTCACCACTTTCATAGTTGGTAAATCCTACCGCTTCGTACTCATCATTATAATCAAATATTTTTGCGCTGCCTAAATTCTGATGAGCCGATAAACGTAGCCCGTACTTTAGGGTGACGTTATTCCCTAAATTCTGCTCATTCTGAGCATAAGCACCATGCTCAAGGGAGTAGGATTCCGGTAAGATAATCTCGTTCATTATAGACTCAGACCCTGCACCTTTTGCTCTACCTGGACTAATTGAATGGTAGGTTGATTGAATTCCAAATCGTAACGTGTTGCTATTATTAAGGAAGTAGTTAAAATCGAACTTTACGCTATAATCTTCCATATCCGATTTCCACACAAAAGAATCGGGATCTCCCGGAGCAGCGCCAAGGTAATAATCGTACCTGCTAAAGATTAGCGATGTATTTAAAAACAATTTTGGGCTAAAAAGATGATTCCATCGGAACGTGAGCGTTTGATTTCCAAAACCAAATCCTGCAAACTCATTCTTAAATACATCCCTTCCAAAATAACCCGATAGGAAAAACCTATTCTTATCGTTCAGCCTATGATTCAGCTTCGTATTCAGGTCGTAAAAGAAGAGCTGATTATCCCTGATACTCTCCTCAGCGGCAAAGGGCAGAAACAAGTCGGCGTAGGTCCGGCGTCCTGAAACAATAAAGCTGGTGTTTTCGCTCATTATTGGCCCCTCAATAGTAAGCCTGCTGGAGATGGTGCCAACACCTCCAGTGGCAGTGAAATCTTTTGAGTTTCCATCCTTCATTCTCACATCCAGCAAGGACGATAATCGGCCACCACTGGAAGCAGGAATATCACCCTTATAAAGCTTCACTCCTTTTATAGCATCGTTGTTAAAAACAGAGAAGAATCCCATTAAATGCGAGGCGTTGTAAACGGTAGCCTCATCAAGCAGTATAAGGTTATGATCCATGGCCCCTCCCCTAACGCTAAACCCCGACGAACCTTCTGAAGTACTCTGCACGCCAGGAAGCATTTGAATTGCCTTTATCACATCAACCTCACCCATGAATGCAGGCATACGCTGAATCGTCTTAATATCGAGCCTGGTTGCGCTCATCTCCGCTTTAGTTACGTTAGCGTTAGGTTTTTCGCTTGTAATAACTACCTCCTCCAACTCCGAAGCCTCCTCCGCTAATTCAACTGAGATGGTTTTATCCTTATCAACTAGAATTGTTTTTTCAAGAGGTTTATAGCCAATGAACGAATAAACAAAGGTGTACTCACCCGGTTCTAAGGCAATAGAATAATATCCATATACATTTGCGGATGTTCCGATGCTAAGCTCCTTAACGGTTACAGTTGCACCAATAAGTTCCTCTCCATTTGTCGCATCTTTAATATGGCCACTAATGCTATACTTTTCGGAAATATTTGTATTTGCAATAATATAATTTGAACAGAATATAGCTAAAAGAGAAAACGCTATAATTAATAGTTGCTTCATTATTTTTAAAGGATGTTTTTAGCGAATAATTGAGTATCATTTATCTATTTAGAGTCATTCCCCTTGGGGCCAAAACTTCCAAAATGGAACTTCACAGCAAAGGTTGGGCTTGATAAATCTTTTTTATGGTAAAGCCTAAGCTGCTCACCCATAGAGTTGGTATAAGTATCATCATTAACCCCGAAAACAAGACGATAGCCAAGGCTCATTCCAAATTTACACCAACGGGCCAGGTTTATCTCAAGGTCAAGTTCAGGGGTAATAACCCCAACCCTATCGCGATGATGCTGCTCAAAATCGGAGAAGTCAAAATCTTTATCCATTAGAGCAACCATACCGGTACCTATCTTTAGGTTTGTATTGAGATGCCATAAATTATTGGGATTATGGATGTAGCCAACCATTAATCCGCCATGGTTAAAGCAAAGCTTGTGATTTATATGGGTAGGTAACAATGGGTTGTCATCAGGATGGTGGTCGGACGGGTAGATATCCTCCATCATGTGCTTTGAATTTAAACTCAAACTATAAATTCCAATGTAAAACCTATAGTTAAACAAGAATGCACCCGAGGCGCCCGAAACGTAGGCTAATTCACCATTAACGAAAGAAAAATCATTATGCGTATTCCCAAAACCGGTAAGCTTTGTTTCTGTTAAATCAATTAAATATTTTGGTTCATCATCACTACTCCTATCCTGACCTGTCACAGTACCTATGGATAAAAAAATTAGCAGAACTGCTGCTACGTAAAATTTTAATAAAATTCGTTTTTGCATCTTATTCATACATTTTTACAATAATTTATGATGTTAAGAAAACCTCCTAGCATCCTTTGCGTAATCTTTTTTCGACTTGTGCTTTATGTATATTCCAGCTATTAAATCTATAATCAGCAAGAATAATAAACCGGCAAAAAATCCTAAAATAAACATGGCTCAATTTTTTATGGTTACTATCTGCTAATGTTAATTACAAACTAAGTGCCAATAATCACATAACAATACAAATAAGGTACTTAAGTTTAAACACTAAATTAAAAAATGTTTAGAAACCCTACACCAGTGTACGAAAATGAACACGCAAAAAAGCGTGTTGTTTCTAAAATTTCCCAAACTTAAATGTAACCGACCCTGTTAGCGAATTAAAAGCGCTACTTGGGGTATCTACAAGATTTAAACCATTAGCATACCTGTAAGATACCCCGGCAGCAACCCTCATAAATTTCACAACGTTGAGTTCAACCTCAACACCAGGCTCTAAAACAAAAAATGCAGAGTTATCGATAATCCTATCCTCGAAATTTGCACCGCCGCTACTCACAGGTACATCAGAATACAACAAACCACCGGCACCAATAATTACAGGAAAATTAAGGTGTACAACCTTGTTTGGTTTAAAAATATATTCAAAGAACATTCCGCCATACCCCCCCTCAAGGTAAACCATATCATTCCCATTAACATTACTAAAGGATGGAGAGTTTACAATACCGTAACCTCCACCTCCTACTATAAAAGTACTATTGAAAATAACACCTCCTCTACCCCCAACAAGCCATGCATCGTTACCATTAAACTGAGAGTAAGCAATTCTTACGCCTCCGTAACCACCGTATGTAATCTCATCTTCACCAAACAGGGTTTGCATTTCCTGCTCAGTACTATCCTGAGCAACACCTACAAACGATACTTGAAGAAGTGCTAGAAAAAGCACCACCAATTTCAGCTTCATAATAATTAATTTTTAATTGTTTAATGTGAAGGTAAAGCAAACCTAATGCCAAAAAATCAATTTACACATTTTTTTGCATTAAGCAATGCATAATATCAACAGAAAGAGTTGTTTTCAATAGAATTATGGATACAAAAAAACTACACCTTTTTAACACTAACTGCAGAAAGTTTAAAGGGGGCAATCCGGCTGTATGGGTCAAGCTCATCGCGAGTAAGCCTGTTCACCTGAGCTTCGGTAAAATGCCAGGGCATAAACAGCTCACCTTCCAGAACCTCATCGCTTACTTTAACAGCTGTCTGCAGTTCGCCCCTTCGTGACTTCAGTTTTACTTTATCGCCATTCTTAAAGCCCAACTTTGTTGCATCAATAGGATGCATTAATACGAATGCCTCATTAATAAAGTCGCGAAGCGCTTTGGTACGCCGGCTCATGGTTGTAGTATGGTAATGGTAAAGCAACCTTCCGCTATTTAGCATAAAAGGGAATTCACCACTAACCCTTTCGCCTTGAGGCACATAATCTACAGGAAAGAGTTTGCCCTTTTCGTTGGGCGTATTGAACTTATCAAGATACAGGGTTGGCGTTCCCGGGTGGTCATGTGTTGGGCAGGGCCACTGTATGCTACCATTCTCCAACCTACTATAGCTAATGCCTGACATTATTGGAGTAACACGCGCCAACTCATTAAAAATTTCCGACTCATCCTTGTAATTGCCCAACGGTTTTCCCATACGCTTTGCCATTTCAAGGATTATTCTCCAATCCTCCTTCGCCACACCGGGACATTCAACTGCTTTTTTAACCCTAAGCACACGCCTATCGCTATTTACAAACGTTCCATTCTTTTCTGCCCATGTTGATGCTGGCAGAATCACATCTGCAAACTTTGTGGTTTCAGTGTGAAAAATATCCTGCACCACAACAAAATCCATCCTCTTGAGCGCTTCCTCTGTATGATTAAGATTGGGGTCGCTAACCATAGGATTTTCACCCATAATATACATCCCCTTCACCTTACCATCGTAAGCAGCCTGCATTATCTCAACAGTTGTTAACCCAGGAGTTGCGGAGAGGTCATTGTAAGGAATATTCCAGATATCAGCAACCTTTTTCCTGTTATCATCGTTGGTAACCGGAATGTAACCAGGATAGTTTGAGGGAGAGCATCCAACATCGGTTGCACCCTGAACATTGTTCTGGCCACGGGGCGGATTAATGCCACAACGTTCACGACCAACCTGACCGGTTATAAGCATCATGTTAATTAAGCAAAAAACATTATTCGTGCCCGTAACCTGCTGGCTCATGCCCATTCCTGTTGCTATCATTGAGGTGGCAGAGGTTGCGTAAATTCTTGCTGCCATCTCTAACTTTTGGGCAGGAACGGTGGTGATTTCCTCAACAAGCTCGGGGGTGTACTTATGGGTTAATTCTTTAAGCTTCGTAAACGATTCAATTCCTCCATCAACTCGGCTATTTATAAACGATTTGCTAATCCATCCGTTTTTAATAATTAAATGGATTAGCCCATTTAGCAACGCAACATCGGTTCCCAATTTGGGCTGAAGCCAGACTGAAGCGTAATTAACAATGGGTGTCCATTTTGGGTCAACCACAACAATCTTTTGCCCTTGCGCCGCACCTTGCTTCACATAAGTTGCCGTAATTGGATGGGTGTCAACAATATTATTACCAATAACAAAAAGGCAATCAACCGTTTCAAAATCCTCAATGGGGTTGCTACCCGCACCATCGCCAATGGCTTTTATCATAGCTGTAACGGTAGAAGCATGGCAAAGCCTTGTGCAGTAATCTATATTATTTGTACCAAATACCGAACGGATAAATTTTTGAAAAAGGTAGTTGTCCTCGTTGGTGCATTTGGCAGAAGCGTAGCCTGCAAGAGCATCGCTTCCGTGCTTCTGCTTAATGTCTGCGAATTTTGATGCAATTAAGGATAGAGCCTCCTCCCATGTTGCCTCTTGAAATTTTCCATCGCGCTTAATAAGCGGTTTGGTTAACCTATCGGGGCTATGAACAAACTCGTAGCCAAACCGTCCCTTAACACACAACCTGCCATCGTTTGGGGAAACTCCCTCAACGCCATTACTACGGACAATTTTTCCATTCTGCACAAGCAGTTCAATCTGACAACCAACACCGCAGTAAGGGCAAGTAGTTACAACGGTACGCTCAACCTTCCGTAAATCTATAACATTACGATTGGGCTTTTCAACAATTGCCCCAGTGGGGCATAGCTGTATGCACTCGCCACAGCCATCGCACTCACTTTTGCTCCATTCGCCAGCCCCTGCAATTATGAATGAGTGTATCCCGCGCTCATCAAACGATAGCACATTCTTACCCTGAACCTCATCGCAAGCCTTAATACAACGGAAACACTTAATGCATTTATTTGGGTCGTAAGTTAAAACGGGCGATGAGTCGTCAATCTTAAATCCCATATCCTCCCATACGGACTTAAAGAATCTATCGTGATGCTTATTAAGATTGTATTTGAGCATAAGTTCACGTAGCTCGTCGGTATAGGTTCCATCATACTCATCGTTGTGTTCGCTTAAAAGATAGTCGATTAAAAAACGGCGAGTTTCTTCAATCTCCTCATCAAAAGCGATAACCTTCATCCCTTCTTTTGCTATAAGCGTGCACGATGCAACCAATCCTCGCATCCCCTCAACCTTAACCAAGCATAACCGGCATGCTCCCGTTGGTGTTAGCTTTTTATGGTAGCACAACCCGGGAATATTAATACCATTGGTACGAGCTACCTCCAGTAGGTTTGCGCCTTCTTCAGTTTGTATCGTTTTATTGTCAATTGAAAGGGTTACCATATTCAAAATATTTTGCGAATTAATTTAATTGACGAGAACAACTAGCGTACATTTAGTTTGGGTGTTGGAAATTAGGCTACTTCCCTTCTCCCAAATTTAAGTATTGTCAATAGTGCAATTGTTAATATTACTGATACTTGCCCGATAAAAAATCCTAAATTGTCATGCCAGATAATCAATACACTTACAAAACACAAAATCATGACAATCTTTTCAAAGAGATTAAGTATTCTCCAATTTCTTAATCCAATTACTATTGTTGCACTCCAGTACCCCCACGAAATCATTGTAGGTGAAGCAATAGGACTATTTTGTGTGTCGCCATAATTAATAATTATAAAAACTAACCCGCCAATTATTGATGACAATATAATCAAGCCTATTAAATTTTGCCTTTTAATCTTGTTTTCTATAATATAACCGGTCAGCACAATAGCCAGTGAATTGTAAATCCAATTCAATAGTCCGCCCCCAAATAAAGGGTATGTTAATAATCTATACCAATTTAACGGTTCATGTAAATTAGAAGGATACAACAAAAGTATTTCGCCAAGTCTCGGAAAAATCAAGGTTAAAATTGTAGAAACAAATAATAACGTTACCAAAACTAACGAAATCATTAGTCGTTTAGGTTTTTGGGATGTTGTCATAGTATTAGATTTTAATGACTATACTAACTTTGGGCACAACTAAAAACTATACCCAACATGCAAACCAAGAGATGCATGCTTATCCTCTTTGGATATAGAATAACCAACAGCAGGGCCTATGTGATAACGCCCTACCTTGAACTCATATATTAGTTCGAAATGAGCAGAAAAAGCGCTCTCCCATGAATTATGGTGATTAACAAACTGCACACCAGGGGCAAGAAGTATTCCGAAGTTTTTCCAAAACTCATATTTAGCCGCAATCGAAGCGCTAAAATGGATGTGATTAGCAAAGATTGCTTCGAGCCCTACCCCCAAATTCAATCCCTTTACCTTGTCTATACTTCTTAGCAAGTGCAGGTGAGTTCCAAGAGCCAACTCATCCTCATGGAAAAGAAAAACACCACCACCAACCAAAGCTATTTCCCATTCACCATGATGATGATTATGCCCTGAATGATCATCAAAAGGGGTAGCAGCAATTATTTTCGTAGAGAATAATACAAAAACTAAAACAATAAGCAGCTTATAAATTCTCACTTTAGAAAAACTAAAAACCATATTTATAAGAATTAAAATATTACTATTCGTTAACAATCGCCTCCTTAAAATGCTTGAAAGCACTTTCTATTGGCATTATTGGAGACTGCCCCAATGGGCAGAGTGAACTTTTTGCTATTATCCTGGCTTGTTTAAGCATATTGTTTAAAATCGCCTCTCTTTCCTGTGGACTCTGGGTAGCTAATTGCATTGATTGCTTATGTAGATAATCGGTACCTACCCTACATGGCACACATTTCCCACAACTCTCGTGCTTAAAGAATTTAAGTATGTTTGTTAGAACAGGTATTAACTTTTTATCGCTTCCCAGTACAATAATTGCTCCTGAACCAAGGGTTGCACCCCGCTCCTTAAGTTTATCGTACCCCATTTCTACATCATAATATGAAAAAGGGACAAAAGTACCAGCAGCACCTCCCAGCAAAGCTGCTTTCCACGGTTTTCCGTCGGGTGTGCCTTTTGCTAAATCGTTAATAATATCGCCAAGTTTTACACCAAAAACAACTTCGAAATAACCTGGTTGGTTTACATCGCCACTAAGAGTGAATACTTTTGTACCAGGTGATTTTTCAGTACCCATACCACGGTACCAGTTGGCACCTTTTGTAACAAGTACTGGGAATGTAGCAAGGGTTTCAACGTTATTTATCAGGGTTGGCTTTCCCCATAGCCCTTTTTCTGCCGGGAAGGGAGGTTTAATACGAGGGTACCCGCGCTTCCCCTCAAGCGATTCGAGCAGCGTTAGCTCCTCACCGCATAGGTACGATCCTGCACCCAACTTAATTTCAAGGTCAAAATCGAAACCAGAATTCAGAATATTCTTACCTAAAAATCCGTTTTTATAGGCGCTATCAATAGCTTTTGTAATTCTATCGATAGACAAGTAGTATTCTCCTCGTATATAAATATAGCCTTTGTTGGCTCCAATTCCCCATGCAGCAATTATCATACCTTCAACCAAAAGATGAGGATCGGTTTCCATTATAACCCTATCCTTGAATGTCCCTGGTTCGCCCTCATCGGCATTGCAAACCACATATTTCTGGCACTCCTCGCATGATTGAGCTGTAAACCTGTTTTTGGTTCCGGTTGGGAAACCTGCTCCGCCCCTGCCTCTAAGACCCGCTTTTTCAATTAAATCGGGGATAAGCCACGGGTCAAGGGTCAAGGCTTTTCTTAGTGCAGAATAACCTCCAGCCTCAATATATTCCGAGATACTCTCAGGATTAATACTCCCTGAGTTCTTTAGTATTACTCTGGTTTCGGTAATCATAGAAAATTAATTACAATTATTGAATGCCATTCTTAATGTCTGAAAAGATCTTCTCTAATCTTTCTCTATTTAGCTTACCATAAAAAATCTGGTTTACCATCATAGATGGTGCTTTACCACATCTGCCTAAGCACTCACTCTCTTCAACTGTAAATAAATTATCAGGAGTTGTTTGACCTGGTTTTACCCCTAGAATCTCCTGAACCAAAGTAATAATATCCTCAGAACTATTAAGATTACAAACGGGGGAGTTACAAATTCTTACAATAAATCTGCCTCGAGGCTTTCTGGAGAACATTGAATAGTACCCAACTACACCACTAACAGAGGATAATGGCAGGTTTAAATATCTGGCAACATGAGCAAGAGTGTCATCTGGCAAGTAATTCTGAGGATGGCTATCCTGCAAAACATGCAGAATGTTCAACAGATTTTCCTTTTTGGGCTCAACCTTTTTAATAACCTTTAGTACATCCATATCAAATTGTACTTATTTAATAATCCCTTCACAAAATAGCTCTTTTTTAAACATTGAACCACGGAATTTTGTAGAAAAATGTCAATTTAGAATTATACTTAATCGATAAGTTTGGCATGAACTGTCCATTTAACTACTATTTAATCGTTTGCAGAAAAAATGAAGTAATCAGCATTTATCAAAATTGCCATTTCGTATATTTTACTAATTTTGTATGTTCAGAGAAAAGTTGCTTTTCACAAGTATAAAACTATATATATCAACAACTAAACTTTAATAACAATGTCGAATGTAAAACGTGTTTATACCTTCGGGAACAAGGAAGCCGACGGTAATGGCAAAATGAAAGAACTGCTAGGTGGAAAAGGAGCAAACCTTGCAGAGATGAACCTTATAGGGATACCAGTACCTCCTGGCTTTACCATAACCACTGATGTTTGTACTGAATACTATGAGATTGGCGAAGAGAAAGTAGTAGAATTACTTAAGCCGGAGGTTGAGAAAGCCATGAAAAAAATTGAAGGCATCATGGGTACTCAGTTTGGCAGCAAGGACAATCCTCTTTTAATGTCAGTTCGCTCAGGCTCAAGAGCCTCTATGCCAGGCATGATGGATACCGTTCTTAACCTGGGTTTAAATGACGAGGTAGTTGAAGGGATGGCTAAAAAAACCAACAACCCCCGTTTCGCGTGGGACAGCTACCGCCGCTTTATCCAAATGTATGGTGATGTTGTTATGGGGTTGAAACCCGAATCCAAAGAAGACAATGATCCTTTTGAAGATATTATTGAAAATATAAAAGAGGAAAGGAATATAAACCTTGATACAGAATTTACCACCGATGACCTTAAAGAATTGGTAACGCGCTTTAAAAAAGCAGTTAAGAATAAAACCGGCAAAGATTTCCCAACATGCGCGTGGGAACAACTTTGGGGCTCAGTAATGGCAGTATTCAACAGTTGGAACAATCCACGTGCAGTTGTTTACCGCAGGCTAAATAAAATTCCCGATGAGTGGGGAACTGCTGTTAACGTACAAGCAATGGTGTTTGGTAATATGGGCAACAGCTCAGCAACAGGCGTTGCTTTTACACGTGATGCAGCAACAGGTGAAAATATTTTTAATGGTGAGTATCTTGTAAATGCACAGGGAGAGGATGTTGTAGCAGGTATTCGTACACCTCAGGAAATAACCCTTGAAGGCTCAAAGCGCTGGGCAAAATTACAAGGCATCACAGAAGAGGAGCGTAAAGCAAAATTCCCTTCGTTAGAAGAGGTGATGCCAGATGCTTACAAAGAACTCTTCGATATTCAAAGTAATCTGGAGTCACACTATAAAGATATGCAGGACATTGAGTTTACCATTCAGGAAGGTAAACTATGGATGCTTCAAACTCGTAACGGCAAGCGTACCGGCGCTTCAATGGTAAGAATTGCAATGGATATGCTACGCGATGGACTAATTGACGAGAAAACTGCAATCCTAAGGGTAGAGCCTCAAAAACTTGACGAGCTGCTTCACCCTGTATTTGATACTGATGATTTAGCAAAAACAACCATAATTGCTAAAGGGCTTCCCGCTTCACCTGGTGCTGCTACAGGTCAAATTGTTTTCTTCCCCGATGATGCTGAGGAGTGGCATGCAAAAGGATACCAAACAATTCTTGTACGTATAGAAACCTCACCTGAGGATTTGAAGGGTATGGCAGTAGCTAAAGGTATTTTAACTGCCCGTGGTGGAATGACCTCTCATGCAGCTGTTGTTGCTCGTGGTATGGGTAAATGCTGTGTGTCTGGTGTTGGTGCTGTTAAGATTGACTACCGCGCAAAAACCATGACTGTTGACGGAAAGGTATTTAAAGAGGGTGATTGGATTTCTCTTAACGGCTCTACCGGACAGGTGCTAGAAGGTAAGATTAAGACCATGTCTCCTGAATTAAGCGGTGACTTTGCTAAGATTATGGAGCTAACCGACAAGTACACCCGCATGAAAGTTCGTACAAATGCTGATACACCAAAGGATAGCATCATGGCTCGCGAGTTTGGGGCCCAAGGAATTGGACTTTGCCGAACCGAGCATATGTTTTTTGAGGGCGACAGGATAAGGGCTATGCGTGAAATGATTCTTGCTCAAAACGAGGAGGGGCGTCGTAAAGCTCTTGAGAAGCTTCTTCCAATTCAGAGAGAAGATTTTGAGGGAATATTTGAAGCCATGCAAGACCTTCCTGTAACTGTTCGTTTACTTGATCCTCCACTTCACGAGTTTGTTCCACATGAGGAAGCGAACCAGGAAGAGATGGCTAAGGAACTTGGTATTTCTGCCGACGAGGTTAAAAGCAGGGTTAACGATCTTCATGAAATGAACCCAATGATGGGACACAGAGGTTGTCGCTTAGGTATTACATACCCAGAAATTACCGAGATGCAAGCCCGCGCAATAATTGAGGCTGCTGTTAATCTTAAGAAAAGGGGTGTTAAAACATTCCCTGAAATCATGATTCCTCTTATTGGCACGGTTGAAGAGTTTAGAAATCAGGAGAAGGTGGTTCGCGCAACTGCTGAGAAGGTTTTTGCTGAAACTGGCGAGAAGGTTGACTATCTTGTAGGCACAATGATTGAAATACCTCGTGCATGCCTTACTGCAAATGACATTGCTCAAGAAGCAGAATTTTTCAGCTTTGGTACTAACGACTTAACCCAGATGACATTTGGTTATAGCCGTGACGATGCTGGTAAATTCTTGCCAATTTATGTTGAGCATGGCATTCTTAAGAATGACCCATTCCAGGTTCTTGATCAGAATGGCGTTGGACAGCTGGTAAGCATGGGCGTTGAGAAAGGTCGTTCTGCTCGCAAAGACCTTAAAGTTGGTATTTGCGGCGAGCATGGTGGTGAGCCTAGCTCAGTAGAATTCTGCAACTCAGTTGGAATGAACTACGTTAGCTGCTCTCCTTTCCGAGTACCTATTGCACGCCTTGCAGCAGCTCAAGCTGCTATTAAGCAAGCATAGTGTTTTAAAATAATAGCTAATAAAACCGCTTCAACTACTTGGAGCGGTTTTTTTGTTACCAGAAAGACAAAACAATCATCCACCCAAACATCCAATCATCCCCTGCTGCCGCACGAGTCCTCTCGTGTGGTTTTACGATAGCAAAATCTCTATCCAGCAACACATTTTTTTTATATTTAGACGTTTCCAAGTCCGCCAAAGGAACAACGGACGTTGGAAAGTCTTGTCCAACCCTCTCTCACCCCTCAATCAATCAATCGTCACCCCGAGCGTAGTCGAGGGGCAATCAATCATCCAATCAATTAAAATGCTACATTAATAACCTCTGTGCCTTTGCTAACAAGCAAAAAAAAATTACCTTTATCTTCCACACAAAATTTCAAGGAATGTCAAAACTCGTTGTATATAAAGCCTCTGCAGGCTCAGGAAAAACATACCGCCTTGCAGCCGAATATATTAAGCAGGTAATTAAAAACCCCGAAAGTTTTAAGCAGATTCTTGCTGTAACTTTCACTAATAAGGCAACTGCTGAAATGAAGGGGCGAATCCTCAACGAACTCTTTGAAATATCAACCGGCGCCAAAACAAACATGCTGGATACAATAATTGAGGAGACGAGTATTGATACTGAAAAAGTAAAAAGGAATGCGGGTGAGGCGCTCTCCCTAATTCTGCACGATTACTCAAGTTTCTCCATTAGCACAATCGACAGCTTTGTACAGCGAGTTATACAATCGCTACTATGGGAGATTGGCGAGCAAGGGGGCGTTGATATTGAACTTGACACAACTCCGGTTTTGGAACACGCCTCTGATAACCTTCTTGACTCTGCCTCGAATATCAGTGAGCTTTTGCAATGGTTAACATCAATGGGGCACTCCCTGCTAGACGAAGGGAAAAGTTGGGATGTGCGCCGTAAACTAATGGAGCTGGGCAAGCAACTTTTCTCTGAAAAGTTTAGGCTAATGGACAAGGATGAGGTTGAAAAGTTCACTGACAAGGGAAGAGTAACCAGCCTAAAAAAATCATTAAAAGAATTAGTAATAGAAATTATTCAAAAGATAAAGGAGCCAGCCCAAAATGCTATCGATGAGCTAAACAGCAGTGGCATTTTACCGGAGCAATTCTCTTACGGGCAAAATGGCGTGATTGGAATTTTCTACAAGTGCATCCAGCTGGATGAATCCTCAGCCGAGCTGCCCAGCACGCAGAGCAAAAGGGTTCTAAGCAGTTTAAACGACCCAACCGGAGAGGTCTGGGTAAATAAATCAACTTTTAACGACAAGGCTCTCTTTGCCCCCATTGAGGCTATTATTACAAAAAACCTGCACCAAAACCTTGGCAAACTTATAAATACCATAGAAAAGTACAACTCGCATTTTATATCAGCCAAAATCATTCTGAAAAACCTTGAGAACCTTGCCCTGATTGGCGATTTATGGAATAAGGTTCGCGAGCTATCGCGCGAAGAAGGATTTCTGCTACTAAGCGATAGCGGGCACCTACTAAGAGAGTTTGTTAAGGAAAGCGACGCACCGTTTATATACGAGAAAATTGGCACCCGCTATGACACCTTTATGATTGACGAGTTTCAGGATACTTCTGAGGTGCAATGGCATAACTTCAAACCATTAATAGACAACAGTCTCTCACAGGATTACTTTAGCATGATAGTGGGCGATGTTAAGCAATCGATTTACCGATGGCGTAATGGAGACTGGACCATCCTAGCAAATGATGTTGATAAAGATTTTGCTCATCACGGTGTTGATTCACAAAAACTAGACATTAACTGGAGAAGTTTACCTGCCATTATTGATTTTAACAACCACTTTTTTGTAAAAGCGAAGGAAATTGCCAAAAGTAGAATAACCGGGGAAGCAAAGGAAACAACCATTAATGAGGCTCAGGAACTTTCCAAAGGTATTGATAATGCATATAATGAGGTTCATCAAGAAAAAAATCCTAGCCTGAAAAATGACAAGGGCTACGTTCAATTTGAGTGCCTCGAAACAGACAGCAAAGAGTATGATGAGGCTTTGGTAGCAGAAATCCCCTCCCTTATCAACGAGAAGCGGAAGAACCATCGCCTTGGCGACATTGCCATCCTTGTACGTTCCAAAAACGATGGGCAAAAAATTGCCAATATGCTACTCAACTATAACCAATTGCAAACAAACAACGAGAACAAAATTGCTTTTGTAAGCCAGGAAGGGCTTAAGCTAAAATCATCGTTTGTGGTTAGGGTGGTTATTGCATGCTTTACCCTGGTTCAAAACACAAAAGATGAGATTGCAAAAAGGGTGCTGGCAAAAGAGCTAGCAGAGCTGAATGAGAATTTTGATGGTAGCTGGCACAACCGTTTCGACTCAAACTTTCTGGCTACAGAAGTTGATTGGCTAGCTCAACTTAATACGAGACCGCTACAAGAAGTTTTTGAAGCAATCGCTCATCGATTTAATCTTTTTTCCGTTACAGGTGAATTGGCTCATTTGGCCGAGCTGCATGAGCACATCATATCAACCAGCAGCAAGGGGGGTGGCGACGTAAGCCGCTTCCTTGAATGGTGGAGCCAAAACAGCGGGAAGCTATCATTATCGGTACCCGATTCAAAGAATGCAGTATCAATTCTCACCATACATAAATCCAAAGGGCTGGAGTTTCCCGTTGTTATAATCCCATACGCCAACTGGCTCTACAGAAATTCCAGCACCCCGCCCCTGCTCTGGGTTGAAACCGATATGGAGCCTTTTAACATGCTTCCTAAATACCCAATTCATGCCACAAAGGAAGCTGCGCAAAGCCTTTTTGCACCAAATGTTTTTGAGGAAAACATGAAAGAGGTAGTTGATAACCTTAACCTGCTTTACGTAGCGTTTACTCGTGCTCAAAAGGAGCTGTTTGTATTACTCCCTTTAAGCAAGAGCGATAAGGATAAGAGTGGCGAAAAGATAAACACAGTATCAAAATTAATTTGGAACGTTCTTTCCAACGAGAACATCCCTAATATAAAATCCGATACAAGCATTGAGAATGATATACAGAAGGATACTTTTACCCTTGGGGAACCATATATCAATATCAACAAAAAATCAGGAAAGCAAAACGAAGATACGGTCAACTGGAAAATGGAA
The DNA here is from genome assembly GCA_046542995.1 of Bacteroidales bacterium. Lineage (GTDB taxonomy): Bacteria > Bacteroidota > Bacteroidia > Bacteroidales > Tenuifilaceae > Perlabentimonas. Next base: position 9,443 of record JBKHAH010000044.1, on the reverse strand, counting down.
AGCTACCCTGTAGCCCAATCTTATGGCGGAATAAACCTACGAATGGAATCGGAGGAATTTTTCAGTTCTACACCATCAGAAAAGCACTCTTCCGTTAAGCACGGAAAGGTTATGCACAGCCTTTTTGCCAATATTCAAACTACAAACGATATTGAATCAGCAGTAAAAAAGATGATTGCGGAGGGGCTGGTTAAACGAGATGCCAGAATACCGCTACAAGACGATCTCACAAGAATCCTTGGCAATGAACCTGCCAAAGGCTGGTTCTCTGGAGAGTGGAATGTGAAGAATGAAGCGAATATACTTACCCCAAAAGGAAGAACCTACCGCCCCGACAGGTTTATGGAAAAAAATGGACAAGCCATTGTGGTTGACTTTAAGTTTGGCGCTGAACTACCTGCTCATAAAAAGCAGCTTAAAAATTATATAAACCTAATTTCACAGATGGAGTACTCATCAGCAAAGGGATACATTTGGTATGTTGATAAGGAGCATATTGTAGAAGTTTAATTTTTACCTGAAGCTTAGCTAAAACACAAAACAATTATGCATAATAATAAAAAACCAAATAAAAATCTTGCTCTTAACTTTACTTTTAATAATTTATGTATTTTGCAAAAAAACAACCCAAATAAACATTAATGATTATGAAAAGAATTATTCTGCCAGGGTTGCTGGCCCTTATGCTATTCGCATGCCAGCCAAAAGACACAACGGTTAAAATAGAAGGAAAAGTAGAAAACTTAAACTCATCGTTTTTACTATTAAGTTCAAAGGGGCTCACTGACACCATTCTTGTTGATGATAATGGCCAATTCAATAAAAGCATTGAGTTGGAAAGCCCTGCATACTTCACTTTAAAAGCAGATAGAGCCAACAACACCCTGTACCTAACCCCAGGAAACAACCTAACCATAAACCTAAACATTAAGGAAAGCGAGAAAGCACCTGAATATATTGGTGATAATGCAGATATTAACGCTTACATTTTTGAGGCTAACTCTGTAATTAATAAATTAATGTCCGATTTTAGGGAACTTTACACGCTTCCCCGTGAAGAGTTTATTGAGAAGACCGACTCGGTTAAGAACAAGCTAACAGAATTACTCTCCAAAAGGGATTTTGAACAGAATAGCTTTAACGAGATGGAGAAAAGCCGGATTGACTATCGGATTAAAGGAATGCTATACGACTATCCAAACTATAACGCCAGACTAAATGGCATGGAGCACACGTTCAATGCTGAAGAGTATGAGTTTATTAACAAGGTTGATTTCAATAAGCTTACGCATTTAAGCATTCCTGAATACGCCTCGTTAATCACAAAACATTTACAAACATTATATTACAACAATATTGCAGATGATAAGTACAAAGGGATGTCAAAATTTGAGAAGGATCTTGTTTTCTATGATATTGTTGACTCGCTGATTATGAACCAAACCATAAGGGACTACGCAAAGCACTACTCTACAATCCAAACAATTCAGTGGTCTGACCTTGAGATTGCTAAGAAAGTTGCCGAGCACTTTACTTCAAAAACCCAAACCCGTGAATACAAGAAAGTAGTGCAAAATGTGTTGGACAAACGCCTTCTTCTGGCTCCTGGGAAAGTTGCCCCTAAATTTACATTAACAGATATTGATGGGAACGTACACTCACTAAGCGATTTTAAAGGGCAAATTGTTTACATTGATTTTTGGGCAACATGGTGCGGACCATGCCTTCAGGAAATACCATATCTTAAAAAAGTAAAGGAAGCGTACACCGATAAGCCTGTGGCTTTTGTTGCTATCTCTTTGGACGATAATAAAGAGAACTGGGAGAAGATGGTTGCCGATAAAAGTTTAGAGGGCTACCAGCTATATGCTGAAAAGGCATGGTTCTCCGATGTAGCCCAAAAATACCAAATAAAAGGAATACCAACATTCGTGCTTATTGATGGGGAAGGAACAATAATAGAATATCCAGCAGCCCATCCTTCAGATCCTGAATTACCGCTAGTCCTAGATAAGCACATTAAAGAGCTATAACCAGCTTGACTGCTAACTAAAAAAGCCCCTTTACTAGGGGCTTTTCTTTTATCTGGCATTTGGTATTCTATTCTTACTTAACCTCTTCAAAATCTACATCAGTAACCTCATCGTCACCAGATTTTGATGAAGCTTCGCTTTCGCCAGCTGGCTGTTCTTGCTGCTGACCTTGTTGCTGCTGCTCCTGAGTAGCTTTGTACATCTCCTCAGAAGCGGCCTGCCAAACTGTGTTTAGCTCATTTGTTGCAGCATCAATGGCCTCAACATCCTGCTTCTGATGTGCATCTTTTAACTTTGCTAAAGCCTCCTCTATTGGTCCCTTCTTGTCGGCAGGAAGCTTATCGCCAAATTCCTTAAGCTGCTTTTCAGTTTGGAAAATCAGGCTATCGGCCGCATTAACTTTGTCAACCTTCTCACGCGCCTTCTTATCTGATTCCTCGTTGGCCTTGGCTTCCTCCTTCATCTTTTTAATTTCATCCTCAGTTAAACCTGAAGAAGCCTCAATGCGGATTCGCTGCTCCTTACCAGTACCCTTGTCTTTTGCCGATACATTAAGAATACCGTTAGCGTCAATATCAAAAGTTACTTCAATTTGAGGAACACCCCTTGGTGCTGGTGGAATACCATCTAGGTGAAACTTACCAATGGTTTTGTTTGCACTGGCCATTGGGCGCTCACCCTGCAGCACATGAATCTCAACCGATGGTTGATTATCTGATGCAGTAGTAAATGTTTCGCTCTTACGTGATGGGATGGTTGTATTCGCCTCAATAAGCTTGGTGAAAACTCCGCCCATTGTTTCAATTCCTAACGAGAGTGGAGTTACATCAAGCAGAAGCACATCCTTAACCTCACCAGTTAACACGCCACCTTGTATTGCTGCACCAATGGCAACCACCTCATCGGGGTTAACACCTTTACTGGGCGCTTTACCGAAGAACTTCTGAACAACTTCCTGAATAGCAGGAATACGGGTTGATCCACCCACCAATATTACCTCGTCAATATCGCCAGGCTGGGCACCTGCATCCTTAAGAGCCTTTTTACAAGGTTCAATAGTTGCTTGCACTAAATCGTCAACTAGCTTCTCGAAATGCGAGCGGGTAAGAGTACGTACCAAGTGCTTTGGAATACCATCAACAGGCATTATGTAAGGTAGGTTAATCTCAGTTTGGGTTGAACTTGAAAGCTCAATCTTTGCCTTCTCTGCAGCCTCCTTAAGGCGCTGAAGAGCCATTGGGTCTCTTTTAAGGTCAATCCCTTCATCCTTTTTAAACTCGTCGGCCAACCAATCAATAATCTTCTGGTCAAAATCGTCACCACCAAGGTGAGTATCGCCATGGGTTGATTTCACCTCAAATACACCATCGCCAAGCTCAAGAATTGAGATATCGAAGGTACCACCACCAAGGTCGTAAACCGCAATTCTCTGGTCGGTACTCTTTTTATCCAATCCGTAGGCTAGAGATGCAGCCGTTGGCTCGTTAATAATCCTTCTTACTTTAAGGCCTGCAATTTCACCAGCCTCTTTAGTTGCCTGACGTTGCGAGTCGCTAAAGTATGCAGGAACTGTAATTACAGCTTCTGTTACTTCGTGCCCAAGGTAGTCCTCTGCAGTTTTCTTCATCTTCTGAAGAACCATGGCAGAAATCTCCTGAGGAGTATATTTACGATCATCAATTACAACTCTGGGCGTATTGTTCTCACCCTTATCAACCTTAAAGGATACCCTGTTAATTTCTTTTGCAACCTTATCGTAAGTTTCTCCCATAAACCTTTTAATGGAGAAAATGGTTTTATTTGGGTTTGTAATCGCCTGACGTTTTGCAGGATCACCTACTTTCCTCTCGCCATTCTCAATAAATGCAACAATTGAAGGCGTTGTTCTTTTACCTTCACTATTAGGAATTACAACTGGCTCATTACCCTCCATTACGGACACGCATGAGTTGGTTGTTCCTAAGTCAATTCCAATAATTTTACTCATTTTTCTATGTTTTTTAGTAGTTTAAGTTTCACATTAATAAATTCAGTACTTTTAATTCCAATGATTATGCCAATTAGTAAAATTGCAGTTTTTAATGATATATTGACACGAACAGTAGTGCATCGCTGGCATGACAATGCCCTTGAAAATACCACACAACCCTATATTACAACTCATTACACCCCCCCCTCCTGCCACTATAAGCCCTGCCAGCAAAACTTCAACATTACAAGATAAAACATGCCAAAAAGTCATAAGTTAAGTTTTGTTAGTTTTAGTAATAAGGATTTAGCAATTATTAAACACAAAAATAACATGCGTATTAATGCACAATTGATTCTATATATTTGTAGATTTGCGAGTAAACCAAATAAGTAAATATGTCAACGGAGGGTAAAGCTAAAATAGTAACCACCCATGTTCTTCATGAGATGAAGCTAAGGGGTGAGAAAATTGCCATGCTAACCGGTTACGATTACTCTACAGCCAGAATACTGGATAAAGCAGGCATAGATATTATTCTTGTGGGCGATTCCGCTTCAAACGTTATGGCAGGGCACGAGTCCACATTACCAATTACCCTTAACCAAATGATTTATCATGCACAATCGGTAGTAAAGGCTACAAAAAGAGCTTTAGTTGTGGTTGACTTACCATTTGGCACATACCAAGGGAATTCAAAACTAGCGTTAAACTCTGCCATTAGGATTATGAAGGAGAGCGGAGCCGATGCGGTTAAGCTGGAAGGTGGTCGTGAGGTTATTGAATCTGTTCAGCGGATTCTATCGGCAGGTATTCCTGTAATGGGGCATCTGGGGCTTACACCCCAATCTATTCATAAGTTTGGTACCTACGTAGTTAGAGCGCGAGAGGAAGAGGAGGCAGACAAGCTGGTTGAAGATGCCCATCTGCTTCAGGATGAGGGGTGCTTTTCAATAGTTCTTGAGAAAATCCCGGCTAAGCTTGGGGAGCAAGTCTCGCGTGAACTTAAAATTCCAATAATAGGTATTGGCGCGGGGCCTAATGTAGATGGACAAGTACTTGTTGTTCACGACATGCTGGGTATAACGCAAGAATTCTCCCCAAGATTCTTGAGAAGGTATCATAACCTGCACGCCGAAATGCTTGGCGCTTTTAAGGCATACATAACCGATGTAAAGAGTTTAGATTTTCCTAACGAACGTGAACAGTACTAAAATGCAAAATATAAAATCTCGTATTCTTTTTGAAGACAATCACCTTATAGCAATTAATAAGCTCTGTGGAGAGCTGGTTCAGGGAGACAAAACGGGTGATCCAACCTTGCTGAGTATTATAAAATCATTCATAAAAGTACGTGACAAAAAGCCTGGCAACGTTTTTCTTGAAGCAGCTCACAGAATTGACAGACCTGTAAGCGGGGTGGTACTTTTTGCTAAAACCAGTAAGGCGCTCACAAGGGCAACTAAACTTTTTCACGATAGTAGCATTGACAAGAAGTACTGGGCTATAGTTAGCGATATGCCTCCAAAACTTAGCGACACCCTAACGCACTACCTAGTTAAGAATGGTGAGAAAAATAAATCTTTTGCATATACTCAACCAAAATCCAACGGTAAAGAAGCTCAGCTCAGCTATAGCTTCATAGGGAGTACGGGTCGGTACCATTTGCTTGAAGTATCTTTACACACAGGTCGTCACCATCAAATCAGGTCGCAGTTGGCAAAAATTGGGCTCCCAATAAGGGGTGATCTTAAGTATGGTGCTCCCCGGTCGAACCCCGATGGAGGGATAAACCTGCATGCACGCTCACTAACATTCACTCACCCTGTTACCCAGGAAACCATAACCATAACCGCTACCCCACCTAAAGACCCACTATGGGATGCTTGTAAGGGAATTGCAAAAAATTAGTCTTATAATACTACAGAAACCATTCAACTCTTAAAACATACTACTCATCAATTTTCTTTGACAAAAATCTAGAAATCTACATTCTTTTTTTACCTTTAAGGCATTGACAAACTCTTAAAAATGGCTTACACGGTATTTTGCATTTACAACACCCCTGAACTTTTACAACAAATTGAGGAGGAGTTGATTGAGGCGCCCGATGATTTCACCCTGCTAAAATACTCTGATTTTAAGGACATTAGCTTACGTATAAAAGAATCCCCACCAAGTATTATTATTATTGATGCAAATTTTGGCGCAGAGGCCGTGCTTGAACAAGTGCAAACTATTACCTTAACAAAAAAAAATAAGCAAATACCAGTTGTTTTAGCGTTAGATCACCATGACAAAATTATGGTGGACACAATGATTGAAGGAGGTTTTGATGATGTTATTCAGCTGCCATGCAAAGGCAACTCAATCTATAATCGAATCATTATTAATATCCACAGACGAAAACGTGTAAACAAACTTCTTGAAAGATCCGAACAGTTTAGCGACATCTCGCTAGCCGCAAGCAAAGCTGGGAGTTCGCTAATAATTATTGATAAATGCGGTAAGATATCCTGGGTTAACCAAGGTTTTGAACTTCTTTATGAGTGTACCCTCGAAGAGTTTAAGGAGCGTTTTGGCGAGAATGTTTTTAAAACCCCTCTCAACTCAAGCACATCAAATGCCATGAGAAAGTGCATTGAGGAGGGTGAGTACGTAACCTACGAATCAGTTTGGTACACCAACAACAACAAGCGAAAAAACATTCAAACCTCGCTAACCCCCATTTATGACGATACCGGGAAATTTAGCAAAATAATTGCCATTGAAACCGACATTACCAATTTAAAAATGGCAGAGGAAGCTTTAAACGATAAGCACGACAACCTTCTCTCAACCATGGAGCATCTCGAGCAAGCAAACGAGCTGCTCGATGAGCAAAGAAAGGAAATTGAACTACAGAAAGAATCCCTTGAGGAGGAGAAGAATAAATCTGATGCCCTACTGCTAAATATCCTTCCCGAGGTGGCAGCTCACCAGCTCAAAAAGAAAGGGTTTGTTAAGCCCAAAAAATACAATGAGGTATCTACCCTATTTGCTGATTTTGTGAACTTCTCCAGCCTTTCAATTTCATACGATACCATAGAAGAGTTTCTTGCTGCCTTAAGTTTCTACTTCGAGGCCTTTGACGAGATTACAACCAAAAGATTTATTGAGAAGATTAAAACCATTGGCGACTGCTACATGTGTGTAGGCGGTGTTCCCCAGAAAAACAACAGCCATCCCTTTGATACTGTGCTGGCTGCACTTGAAATTCAAAAGTTTGTTGAAGAAAAAGCAAAAATTGATAAGGAGGCAGGAAGGCCCGTTTGGCGGCTTCGTGTTGGGATACACTCCGGTAGCGTTATGGCCGGCGTAATTGGTAAAAAGAAATTTGCCTACGATGTTTGGGGAGATACCGTAAACATTGCCAGCAGAATGGAAAGCAAGGGCGAAGCGGGTAAGGTAAACATCTCCGAAACAACATACAACCACATAAAAGATTTTATTAAATGTACCTACAGGGGGAAGGTTAACGCTAAGAACATTGGCGATATTAACATGTACTTTGTAGAAAGAATACTTCCTGAATTCTCGGAAGACAAGGAGGGGTACATACCTAACGCAGCATTTCGGAAAGAACTAGCCAAATACTAGAATTATATCAAGTCAAACATGATGTTCTGCCCTCTACAGAACACTTGAAACACCAACCATTATTGATTAATTATGCCCAGCATTCTTTAGAATTCACTTAAGGTTTTGTGGCGCTGTCAATATCTGAAAAGGAAAAGGGTAAAAGAATGCGCACATCATTAACTAAAACCACCTTCTTCTCCCCTACCATTAATATGGTAAACGGTTTTTTTCCAATATTCTGGGTCTCCATCATAACCTGCCGGCAGCTACCACATGGTGATATTGGCTCGGACACAGGGTTACCCTTATAGCTAGCAGCTATAGCAATTGCCTCAACGGGTACTTTGGGATATGCAGTTCCGGCATAAAAAAGTGCAACTCTTTCAGCACATATCCCCGAAGGGTACGCTCCGTTCTCCTGATTGCTTCCAAGGATTACCTCGCCATTCTGCAACTTAACAGCAGCACCAACAGCAAAATGGGAATAGGGAGAGTAACTTGAGGCAAGCGCCTGCTTTGCGCTGTTTGCCAACGACTTAAGATCTTCTGGTAATTCGTTAATTCCAGAATACTCTGTGAACTCAAAGGTCGAATCCCTCTTTATCTTCATTCTAAAGGATTTATCAATTTCTCAAAGATACAAATATCCTTGGAAATCGCATCAACGTAATGGAATTTAAAACTAAGGTGCTATATTTGAAAAAACATTTTTATTATGGTTAGACATTCCTCATTAACAATACTCTTTATTTTTAGCCTAGTAACGTTAACGTTAGCCCAATCAAAGATTACCCGAGAACAGTACATTCAGAAATATCAGAGCATTGCACGATCTCAAATGGAAAAGTATGGTGTTCCCGCCAGCATTATTATGGCCCAGGGAATACTTGAAAGTGGGAACGGGAATAGTACACTGGCAACTACTGCCAATAATCATTTTGGCATAAAGTGCCATAGTTCCTGGGCTGGCCCAAGAGTTTACCACGATGACGATGCAAAGGGCGAGTGCTTTAGAAAATATCGTACGCCTGAGAGTTCTTTTAATGACCATTCCCAATTCTTAAGAGGAGGGCGCAGGTACGCATTTCTATTTGACCTTGAACCAACAGATTACAAAGGTTGGGCCCACGGACTAAGGCAAGCAGGGTACGCTACCGATAGGCAGTATGCTTATAAACTAATACGTCTAATTGAAGAGAACCAGCTTTACCAGCTTGACAAAGGGGTAGAAATAAGCATTAAATCACCAACCAAGGGCATGGGCGAACTTGTTGACCCTGAGAGCTACTCAATTGATATTTACAATCAACGAAATATTTACCAACGAAATAGAATTAAATACATCATTGTTAGTAAAGGCGATACGTACAAGAGCTTAACCAAGGAGCTGGAGCTTATGCCCGGGCAACTTGCCCGCTATAATGAGATTGAGCGCAATGCCAAGCTAACTGAAGGGCAGGAACTTTACATACAGCCTAAACGCTGGCGTGCAGAGCGCAACCATCCACTACATGTTGCCGAAGAGGATGAAACCATGTATGATATCTCTCAAACGTATGGTGTTAAGCTTAAGTGGCTTTACCGAAGGAACAGGATGGATAAGGGTGAAAAGCCAGAACCTGGCCAAAAGATATTCCTCCGCGGCTGGAAACCAAAAGATAGATAGAGCACTGTTTATTATATATTGATGTTAGGCTTCATGCAAAAAAGACAGCGCAAACATTGATAATTGTACCATAATTTGTATTTTTGGGACAAATAAAATGAATATGGGACAAAATGCACCACATTATCAACTTGAAAAACTTCCACCATTAAGA
>JBKHAH010000043.1:0-27887 GCA_046542995.1 Bacteroidales bacterium | reverse complement strand
AACATTAAGCAGTACGACGACATTCTAACCCATCATGGTTTTTTTCGCTGCCACCAGAGCCATATCATAAACGTATCGTTCATTAAACGTTACCATAAAGTGGAAGGTGGCTCACTAATACTAAAAGTTGAAACTTCAATACCAGTTTCACTTAGAAAGAAAATGGCTATGTTTAAATTCTTCCAGGAGCAGGGGCTTTAGCTTTCAACAATACTAAAAAGCCAGTCGCAGATAATTCATATCCACGACTGGCTTTTATTGTAAACACTAATTATTTTTTTTACTCTACTTTAAGTACATCTTTAAATGCCTGCTTGAAAGTATCCTTTGGCAAGGCTCCGGATGCCATCTGGGGCTTATCGTCCATAGGAATAAAAAGAATGGAAGGAATGCTCCTGATTCCAAACATACCAGCTAGTTCCTGCTCGCTCTCTGTATCAACTTTGTAGATATCAAGCTTGCCATCATACTCTTTTGAAAGCTCCTCCAAAACGGGCGCTACCATTTTACATGGCCCGCACCAGTCTGCATAAAAATCAATAACAGCAGGCTTATCACCCTCATATTTCCATTCTTTATTATTCTCAAAATCAAATACTTTCGACTTAAATGTTTCTTTCGTTAAATGTTCTACCATAATGTTAAATTTTAGTCTGATTTATGTTTGTATTTATTTATTCTCATATTTACATATCAAATAACGTACCAAAAATCAATATGTTCAATTTACATAAAAAAATTTGTAATAGCAAATTTTCTTTCCGCAGAATAATGCTACAGTATCAGTATTGTTAAGGAATAATTAAGGTTTTAAATAATTAAACAATCCATAAGAACTAAGGTAATAAATTGTAATTTTGTCAGGTAGTAATAACTATTCCAATAGCAATAAATGAAAGAGTACATTTACGATAAGATTTTTAGCATTATTTCAGAGGTTTCGGATGAAACAGGTAGCCCAACATTCGTTGTGGGAGGATTTGTGCGGGATATATTTTTAAAACGTCAGTCAAAAGATATTGATATAGTTATTCAGGGATCAGGTATTGAGTTTGCAAAGAGAGTGGCAAAAAAACTGGGTAACAAAAAAGTAACCGTTTTTAAAAGATTTGGCACCGCACAACTCAAGTCGGGCGATTGGGAGGTAGAGTTTGTTGGGGCAAGAAAAGAATCATACAGCCCTGATTCAAGAAAACCCATTGTTGAAGATGGCTCCATACAGGATGATCAGCTAAGACGAGATTTCACAATGAATGCAATGGCAATAAGTTTACATCCTGATACGTATGGCGACCTGATTGACCCTTTTGGTGGATATAACGACATTAAGGATAGGATTATCCGCACCCCCCTTGATCCGAACCAAACTTTTTCCGACGATCCATTACGTATGATGCGCGCCATACGTTTTGCTACGCAACTTAAATTTAATATTGAAGCGAAAACATTCGCCGCTATTGGGAAAAATAAGGAAAGGCTTAAAATTATATCCAAAGAGCGCATTATTGATGAGCTGAATAAGATTCTTCTATCAAAACAACCATCTACAGGCTTTCTGCTGCTTGAGCAAACTGGACTTCTGGGTGAATTCTTCCCTGAAATCAGCAATCTTAAAGGTGTTGAAAAGATTAATGGCAACGCCCATAAAGATAACTTTATGCATACCCTAAAGGTACTTGACAATGTGGCAGAAAAATCGGACAACTTGTGGTTGCGCTGGAGCGCATTGCTTCATGATATTGCAAAACCCGCCACTAAGAAATACATTAAAGGGCAAGGATGGACTTTCCACGGGCATGAGTTTTTGGGGCAAAAGATGATTCCCAAAATTTTTAGAAGGCTTAAACTACCCCTCAACGATAAGTTGAAGTACGTGCAAAAAATGGTACAGCTGCATTTACGTCCTATAATTCTTTCCAGTAAAGATGTTACAGATTCAGCCGTACGTCGTTTACTATTTGATGCAGGGGAAGATATTGATGACCTGATGACCCTTTGCGAAGCCGATATTACCTCTAAAAACGATGCCAAGGTTAAGCGTTACCTTGCAAACTTTAAACTGGTTAGAAAAAAACTGGTTGAGATTGAAGAGAAGGATGCCATTCGTAATTTTCAACCGCCAATATCCGGCGAAATGATTATGAGCGCTTTTAATATCCGCCCAAGCAAACCTGTAGGTCTCATTAAGGATGCCATTAAAAATGCCATTCTTGACGGTAAAATCCACAACAATTTTAGTGACGCATTCAATTTAATGCTCAAACTAGGCAAAGACCTTAACCTAAAACAAGAGAGAAGCGAGAAGGAGGTAAAAGCATTATTTAAAATTGAAGACTAACCCTCAATATGATTTAATCCAACTCAAGAAAATCTAATACCAACCTGTTAAAAAGATTAGCATCTGTTTCCATTGGGTTGTGTCCTGTGTTCTTAATTATAACAATGGATAGATTCTCCATTTTATCCGTAAAAGGTTTCATCCCATCAAAGGGAACCCAGGTATCATTAGCCCCCCAAACGGCCAGTGCTTCGCTTTTAAAATCGGCAATACTTAATGTTTGCATGGGATTTGCTCGGGTAGAGGCGCTAATTATTGCCCTCGCCATGCCTTTTTGTTTAAGCGGTTTGTAGTAAGCCGTCACTTCATCGGTGTATGCAGGCCTACCGTAAATCGTTTCCAGCATCCTCTCAATTCGTGATTCCCTAATGAGAAACAGCTTCCCGATTTTTGCCATTGTCCACTCAACTGGCGAAAAGGCAAGTAACCTTTGCCTCATGCTCCTTCCAGGTTTAACCTTATTAAAAAGTGCGGGAGCAACAAACACTACCTTCTTAACCTTTTTAGGTTGAAGTATGGCCATAGCAGCAACAATCCCCCCTCCCATTGAATGCCCAAAAAGATGCCACTTGGTCTTTGGATTAATCCTATTAAGGAATTTCCAGAGGAATTCTGCCCTGCTATCAACTGCATGGTTAAAATCCCTGTCTTTATGACTATAACCAAAGGGAGGCACATCAACAGCAACAATGTTGTAACCTGCATTATGTAAGGGGGTAACATTCTTCTCCCAAGAATATGTTGACCCGGCAAAACCATGAACTAACAGAAGCCAGGGTTTATCTGAGTCAACTTGCTTTTCGTTCACCCATGTTCTATAATGAACTCTATAACCATCAATCTCTATAAACTTGCCATTACTATATGGTGATTTTGTAGTTTCGGCTCTACAGCTACATGAGTAAAAGGTAATAACCAGCAGTAAAATAAAAAATCGCCTTACAAAAGACATATGTAGCATGACCAAAATTTTAATTAGTTGGTGTGGTTATTCCATAAGAATGGAATTAAAAATTAATCCGAAAGTTCCGGATGTTTGCCCCCTATATTGAGGGTTAAATCCAAATAGAATTAGCTGACCCTTATTCTTTTTCACCCACACCAATGCGGCCTTGTTCTCAAGCAGCTCTCCCTTTTTCATGTATCCGCTCAACCTTTGGTTTTTCTCAGGGAAAGAAAGTATCACCCTTCTATCAGTATCAAAATAAGGTATGGAGGTTTCAAAAACTGCATCAGAATTAAAGAATATGGGCAATGTTTTGTTATAACCCAAAGTAATAGGATGATTGGGCAATACATTTACTTTTGCATGTGCACCCGTTGCCTCAAAATCATTACCCTGCAGCATTTTTATCACATTTTTAGCTGGCAGTACGAACTCCTCCTTATCATCCTTTCCCTTTTCAAATGTCAACATACCCATGAAATGCTCAACAGAACGCCCCCAGGCAATCACCTTTCCTCCTTCATGAATAAACTTGAGTACATTCTCTTTGCCCTTACTTCCCATGCCTTTGGCAAATTCAGGAGGAAGATTTATTGGGTACTGTTCATTCTGCCTTTTGCGTTTACCATTCAGAATTAGCTCATGATCCTGATTAGGGAAAATAATTACATCGAAGTTTTTCTGTAATTTCTCATCAGCTATACTACCGGGCCTTAAGACTTTATATGGGATATTGTAAGAATCAAACAAGAAACGGGTCCAACCCGCATCCATATCATGGAACCATGAGTCAACCAGCGCTATTCGGGGCATATCAATTTGCCACAATTGCGATTTGTCAATGGAGTTGGTATAAACCGGCGAAACATGTAAATCCATACCCTCAATAATTTCCAGAGCATCCTGATCCAAAACAAAGCTCCCCTTTGTAAATGCTTTTCCCTCCAATTCAATATTTTCAGTTAATCGGGATACTCCAAATCCGTTAGCCAAAGCATTAAAAGCTACTTTATAGCTCTCATTGCTACCTGCATGAAAAACCATGTAATCCTTACCCTCAGATACTAACTTCTTGTATAAATCTTCTTTTGCAACTGCTAGGCTCGCCTCCAACTCTGGTGATTTTGTATCAACCTCTGTTACCTTAAGCCCCATGGTAAGAGGTAAAGACCAGCTGGTTATATCGTAAGGTTTAATTATTTCTCCCTTTGGGGTGTATCTTCTTTCCGGATAATCCTGTGTCTCTAAAACCTCTTTAATGAATGCTCTAAAAGGTTGTGCCAGTGTAACAACAATATCACCCTCACTATAAATGGTGCTATTTATTTTTACATCCTTTTTAAGTTGATGCACAATCACTCCATGCTCATTAAGCAAGGTCACTAAACGAGCCATCTCACTTTTATTATTCTGATTATTGGGGAAGATATAATAGTATGGGGGCGAGTTAAATCCTTTATTGTACTCCTTAACGGTAATGTCATGCCTATGCTGCAGGATGCTTTCTCGGTGCAAAGAAGCAGTTTTAATCATTGAAAAGGTTGAGCTAAGCTCATATGATACAATATCGCCCAATCGCCACCAGCCACCTTCCCATGGAGCAATAAAATTAGAGCCCTTTTTGTATTCTGAAATACCTTTACCCCAAACCTTCAGCTCATTCTTCTCAATATAAACAGGGGTTGCAGTTTTAACCGAAGCTGCCTCGGTAAGGAAGCTCACCACATTTTTCCAAAGGCATGTTTCAGTGGAACCTGGCCAGTAGTTATCAAAAATGTATCTTTGAGATATTCCTTTTTGATTTAGCGCAGTCATATCTTTAAGCATATTCGCTCCAAAAAGTCCTATCCAACTCCAAACCGACTCGTCAACGTTCTGTGCTATAGGATCATGGTTTGGTGGCACAAAATACCTTGCACCTGTTGATCCCATCTGGTGCTTCTCTACCATAACCTGAGGGAACCAATGCGTACTTGTTAATGCAGAAATTGCCTTATTTTCTGGTTGGGTTAAATGGATAAAATCGCGATTAATATTATGACCTACATACTTATGGTAAATACCGGGAAAGTTTGTCGCTTCAAATTTTGTCCCCTTGTTCTCCATATAATTGTGGTTAACCATATTCATACCATCCGGATTGTGACTGGGAACCATCATGTAAACCACATTATTGAGCCAACTTAGCGTATCTTTTCCTTTAGCTTTTGCCAAGCTATACGCAATTACTGGTGCTGCCTGAGCTGGGGCAACCTCAGTAGAGTGCATGGTGAGTGTCCCCAGCACAAATACCTTCCCATCTTTCTTTAGTATATCTACCTCAGGTTGCTTTAAACTATAATCAAGAGCAAGCTTCTTATTAATTTCCTTTAAATCATCAAGGTTTTTAATATTCTCTTGGGATGATATACAAACCATATACAAAGGCTTTCTTAAAGGTGTTTCCCCAATTATAAAAGTTTTAACACGAGGGCTCTCTCTTTCAAGAATTTTAAAATAATCAATCATCTGCTCGTAATCGAAGAGCATTCGATCTGTTCCTGGTTCAAATCCAAAATGCTGCTTTGGTGAAGATATCACCTGTCCATTAATATTTAATGAACCGATTAGAATCACATAAATTAAAAGAACCAGCTTTCTTTTAGCTACATTAAAAATTATATGTTTCATATTTTTAAGGCTTTAGGTTTATTTGAGGAAGTGCTATTTGAATATTTAATGCTATTTAATTTGATTCAACCTGACTAATATGGTTTAATTGCTAATAGTATGCATTAAAGTAGCTTAATAGTTAAGGGTTTCAAGTAGTTCAGTTGTAAACAATAGTAGTAGGTACGATTTTAAACTACGAGATTAAATATTTTAAAAAGCTATGGCATTATGAAAAAAGGATTGAAACTTAAAACAAAATTAATAGGGCTCATTTTAACAGTTACCGTAATAATTTATATAGCAATAATTTCAATAATAATCAGCCGCACTCGCAACTCAAGTTACAACGATGCAGTTCTTCTTGCCAATTCCTATTCGGAGCAGTATGCTAATTTGGCAAATGTAACTTTAACCTCATACTTAAGTTCATTGCAATCACTAACGTCAGTATTTAATAATTTCAGAGCACTTCCTGAGGAACATCGTCGCGAGGTACTGGCAAGCTACTTAAAAACTCAGCTTGAAGAAAACCCAAACTATCTATCTGTTTGGAGCATACTGGAAACAAACTCAATTGATACCCTTGATGATAAATACAGGGATACTGTTGGCAGTACAACCCTCGGAAACTTTCGCTATGTATATTACAGAGATGGATCAATTATTAAGCTAAGCGATTATATTGAGCAGGACTCTGCTGAGGTTTTGAGCGGCAAACTCTACTCAACTGCAAGGGAAAGGAAACATGAGATTATAGTAAATCCATACTATTACTCATATTCTGGTAAAACTGAGGATGAAATATTACAGACCAATATTGTAGTTCCAATTATTGATAACGGAAAATTTATTGGTGTTGTAGGAGTAGATTTTTTGCTTGAAAGCTTTCAGGAGATCATTGAGGATGTTAAGCCTTTTGAAAATAGTTTTGCGCTACTTCTTTCAAACGATGGAACAATTATTGGCTACCCTAATAAGGAATATATTGGGGAGAATATTGTTGATATTAGTTTATTTGAGGAGCAATCTGCAAAAATAAAAAGCAGAATAGAGAAAGGTGAATCTTTTAATATTAAGCAAACGCTAAATGATAACTCAAACATCTACGCTACATTCTCCCCCATTTCGGTTGGAATTACTGGTACCCCATGGTCATTAGGAATTGTAGTTCCCACTGAAGTAATAATGCAAGGTGCAAATAAAAATTTCATTATTTCAATAGGACTAGGAATTATTGGCCTGCTAATTCTATCCATACTAATTGTATCAATCGCAAACAGTATAATCTCTCCATTACAACACAGCGTCACCTTAACTAAATCTATATCAAGGGGTAATCTAAATTCTAATATCAACATAAAGGTAAGTGATGATGAGCTAGGGGCTCTGGTTAATGCACTTAACGAGATGGCTCTTAGAATAAAAGGTATTATTATTAGCATATATCGGGGATCAGAGAGTATTAACTCAGCAGGTAACGAGGTCAATAACGCTGCCATTCATTTATCGCAAGGTTCTAATGAGTTAGCCTCATCGGTTGAGCAGGTTTCCTCAACAATTGAGGGCATGCTTGAGCGTATCAAAAATAACTCGAATAACTCACTGAAGGCTTCGTCTGTTTCAGAACAAACTTTAAATCAGATAAATGCGCTATCAAGCAAGTCAGAGTTGGCAAAGAACGCAAGCAAGAAAATTTCAGATAAAATAAATGTAATAAACGACATTGCATTTCAAACCAACATACTAGCACTAAATGCAGCTGTTGAGGCAGCCCGTGCTGGTGAGCACGGTAAAGGGTTTGCAGTTGTTGCTGGTGAAGTGAAGAAGCTGGCTGATAAGAGCAGGATATCGGCCGACGAGATAGTAAAGCTGGCACTTGAAAGTCAATCCCTATCGGAAGAGGCTGGGCAAGAGCTACTAAAGCTTATTCCGGATCTTGAGGAGACAGTTAGACTCATAAAGGGAATCAATTCATCAAATCAAAATCAAGTCTCCAGCGCCAATGAGATTAACAATGCGGTTCAACAAATAAGCAACATATCGCAGCAGAATGCATCCACTAGTGAACAACTTGCCTCTAACTCTGAGGAGTTAAATTCACAGGCGGAAGAGTTGAAGAGCACCATTCGTTTTTTTGATATTTAGTGTTTCAAAAAAAAAGGGAGCATAAACTCCCTTTTTTTATTATATGCAATCAGTAAATTATTCTCCAAAGTCATCAAATGCTATCATTTCATCGGGCACACCCAAATCGTAAAGCATCTTAAATACAGCGTCGTTCATCATTGGGGGTCCGCAAAGGTAGTACTCAATATCCTCGGGAGCCTCATGATTTTTTAGATATTTATCTAAAATAACCTGATGAATAAACCCTGTGTAACCATTCCAATTGTCCTCCTTTTTAGGTTCCGAAAGAGCTATTTCAAAATTAAAATTTGGAAATTCCTTCTCTATCTTCCTAAAATGCTCCTCATAGAATATCTCTCTGCGCGAACGGGCTCCATACCAGAACGATGCTTTCCTGCCAGTTTTTACGGTATTAAAAAGGTGGAAAATATGCGAACGCATGGGAGCCATCCCTGCGCCACCTCCAATAAACATCATCTCGTTATCGGTATCTTTTATAAAGAACTCTCCGTAAGGTCCGCTAATCTGCACCTTATCGCCTGGCTTACGTGAAAAGATGTAGCTTGAGCAAACGCCTGGGTTAACATTCATAAAGGTATTCTTATTCCTGTCCCACGGTGGAGTAGCTATACGCACATTAAGCATAATAATATTATCCTCAGCCGGATGATTTGCCATTGAGTAGGCTCTAAAGGTCTCCTCGGTATTCTTCATCTTTAGGTCCCACATGTTGAATTTGTCCCACTCATCTCGAAACTCCTCCTCAACATGAATATCCTTGGCAAAATCTACCTCCACTTTTGGCACATCAATCTGTATGTATCCGCCCGATTTAAAATCAAGCTTCTCGCCCTCGGGTAACTTAACCACAAACTCCTTAATGAAAGTTGCCACATTCTTATTTGAAACAACCTCGCACTCCCACTTCTTAATATCCAGCACCTCTTTGGGTACTTGTATCTTAATATCCTCACGAATCTTTACCTGGCATCCCAATCTCCAATTGTTCATTTGCTCACGACGGGTAAAGTACCCAACCTCGGTAGGAAGAATTGATCCGCCACCTTCTAGCACCTGACATTTACACATGGCGCAGGTTCCGCCACCACCACATGCTGATGGTAAATAAATATCATTGTTGCTAAGCGTTGTTAGTACGGTGTCGCCAGGTTCTGTTTTTATCTCCTTTTCATCATTTACCGTAAGGGTCACCTCTCCCTGAGGGGTTAACTTTTTCTTTGCAAATAGAAGAATCCCAACCAGCAAGCTGATAATTAAAAGGAATACCAGGATTGATGCTAGGATTATGGTAAAATTTGATGCTAACAGTATCATATCTTAAAAAATTACAGTTTAATACCCATGAAGGTCATAAATGCAATACCCATTAGACCCGTAATAATAAAAGTTATTCCTAAGCCTTTTAAAGGGGCTGGCACATTGGAGTATTTTAGCTTCTCACGAATAGCTGCAATGCCAACAATGGCAAGGAACCAACCAACGCCCGAACCAAGACCAAAAACGGTAGCTTCGGTAAGGTTTGCATACTCACGTTCCTGCATAAAAAGTGATCCTCCTAAAATTGCACAGTTAACCGCTATAAGTGGAAGGAATATCCCTAAAGAGCTATACAATGCTGGTGAGAACTTCTCTATAATCATTTCAACCAGCTGTACCATTGATGCGATAACTGCAATGAACATGATAAAGGAAAGGAAGCTTAAATCCATATCTGCAAAAGCGGGGCTAAGCCATGCTAAGGCTCCAGGTTGTAACAAGTAATTTGTGATGATATAGTTTACAGGAACTGTTATTCCTAATACAAATATTACCGCAAAACCTAACCCCGTTGATGTTTTAACTGTTTTAGATACAGCTAGATATGAGCACATACCTAAAAAGTATGCAAATATCATATTGTCAACAAATATTGACTTTACGAATATGCTCAGTAAATTTTCCATATTAAATAAGTTTTACTTTAAGTCTTATGTGCTTAATAAGTCTATATGGTATAAATTGCTTTCGATTTCAACTAATAATTCATGTAACTAATCCTCCTCAATCAGTTCCCTTGTATGGCTACGCTGTATCCAAATAATAATACCAACTATTATTAGCGCCATGGGAGGTAATATGAAAAGACCATTGTTCTCGTAGAAACCACCATTGCTTATATAGAATGATTCTGGTATTACCTGATAATCCCATAAAGTTCCGGAACCAAGCAGCTCACGGAAGAATCCTACAATAATCAGAATAATTCCATAGCCAATGCCATTTCCAAGTCCATCAAGCGTAGCAGGCCAAGGTTTATTACCCAAGGCAAAAGCCTCTAACCTACCCATAATAATACAGTTAGTAATAATCAGGCCAACAAACACCGACAGCTGCTTACTCACATCATAGGCGAAAGCTTTAAGTATCTGATCTACCAGTATTACAAGCGATGCAATAATAACCAGCTGAACAATAATTCGGATTCGTGATGGAATCGTTTTCCTTAAAACCGATGTAATAACGTTTGCCAACGTAATAACAGCAATAACTGAGATAGCCATAACAACCGAAGGCTCCAACTTTACTGTAACAGCAAGCGCCGAACAGATGCCCAGCACCAGGACTGTAATAGGGTTGTTCCTGTTTATTGGATCGGTTATCAGCCTAACATTCTTTGCAGAAAATAATGGTTCACTGTCAATCTTAACGCTCATGACTTATTCTTTTAATTTTTTAAAATATTCCTGATACCCTTTCAGGCAGTCTAATAGCATATCCTCAAGTCCTTGGCTAGTTATGGTTCCTCCTGAAACAGCATCAACCCCATAGGGATCATCGGATGGTGCACCCCCTTTAACCACTGATACTGAAACCAACTTACCATTGCTAAAAATCTTCTTCCCCTTAAACTGCTCCTGAAAATCGGCATTTGCAATTTCTGCTCCCAATCCCGGAGTTTCTGCCTGGTGCGCAAAAGATGCACCATAAATGGTATTTAGATCATCATTGAGAGAGAGATAGCCCCATATTGGCCCCCAAAGTCCTCTCCCCCTCAAAGGAAGAATATACTTAGTTGAACTGTCATCTAATTGCGCAATAAAGACTGGTAGATTTTGCTCTGCATCTGGCTTGGCAAGTTCCTCCTTAAGGTTAACGGTAAAAGGATCAACGCCATCAATCTCCTCGCCAGCCTGATTAACTACCAGCTGATTTACTATTATTCTATCAAATTCTTCACCAACAGATTCGTGCCTGTTTTTAGCTTTTAAAACTGCCTCAGCTCGCCCCACAGACCTAAGAATATCTAAACGCTTCTCGGTTTCAACATTCTTTTGCTGAAAAGGACGAAGGGCGGTGGATGCTAATGAAAGTAGAGCAGCCACCACAACTACCATAATGGTTGAGTAAACGAAAATATATAAATTGCTCTGTTTCTTCATGGTTATGTGTTTTAGCTGTTTTGGGCAGCTGCGGCTGCGCGTTTTTTCCTTTTCTTAATGCTAGCTTCTATAATGTAATGGTCGATAAGAGGAGCAAAAGCATTCATTAGCAAAATTGATAACATCATTCCCTCTGGGTAAGCGGGATTAACAACCCGAACAAGCACCGCGAGTAAACCAATAAGAAATCCGTAAATCCATTTACCTTTCTCTGTTTGCGAACCGGTAACTGGGTCGGTTGCCATAAAAACTGCTCCAAATGCAAAACCACCCATTATAAGATGTTGCCAAGCTGGAACTTCCATAAAGGGGTTAACGGCAAAAGCGTTAAATATTAAGCCCATAACCAAACCACCAACCACAGTTGAGGTAATTATTTTCCAACTTCCTATTCCTGTATAAATAAGAATAAATGCACCAATAAGGATTGCCGCTGTTGATGTTTCTCCTATTGATCCGGGAATAGTACCTATAAACATTTCCCAAGCGGAGGGAATCTTATCAATCTCATGGGCTGCTGCATTTGCTAATGGCGTTGCACCTGAGAATCCATCTACAATACCTTCACCTTTTGATAATCCTGACACCCAAACATAATCACCGCTCATGTGCGATGGGTAAGCGAAGAAAAGGAATGCTCTGGCAAGCAAAGCAGGATTAAAAATGTTCATCCCTGTGCCTCCAAAAACTTCCTTCCCAATAACTACAGTAAATGCTGTTGCAAGAGCTACCATCCATAAAGGAATATCAACAGGGACAATTAAAGGGATAAGCATTCCTGTTACTAAGAAGCCCTCATTTACCTCATGCTTACGAACCTGAGCGAATGCAAACTCAATCCCCAAACCCACAGCATAGGAAACAACTATAATGGGGAGAACTTTTCCCAAACCGTAAAGAACTATATCCCAAAATACAGGCTCAGTTCCTGTTGCCAGAGCGTTCTGGTAGCCTACATTCCATATTCCAAAGAGTAGTGCAGGAGTTAGAGCCATGATAACTATAAACATGGTTCTTTTCAAATCAATGGCATCACGTATGTGGCTCCCCTGCTTTGTTACCTTGTTAGGAACAAACAGCATGGTCTCAAATGCTTCAAAAGTGGAGTGGAACATCTCCAACTTTCCATCCTTTTCGAAGTTTGGCTTAATTTTATCTATAAAATTGCGTAATGGTCTCATTATATAGTTTTTAAATATGCATTACCATTCAAAACATAAAAAAAGTTCGAATCTTTGCTACCCCAGTTCTTTAATCATAAGTTCGATTCCATTGCGAATAATTGCCTGTACTTCGGTTTTTGATGTACACACATATTCACAAAGGGCAAAATCCTCTTCGGCTACTTCATAAATACCAAGGTTCTCCATTTTATCAATATCGTCAGCTAATATTGCCTTAACTAAGTGAACCGGATAAATATCCATGGGTAAAACCTTTTCGTACTGTCCGGTAACCACATACGCTCTCTCTCCTCCATGGTAGTTTGTATCTAACCGATACTTCTTTCCTGGCATTAACCATGAGAAGAATGCTCTTGACATGCTAAACTTACCAAACCCTGGAGCTGCCCAACCAAAAAACTCGTAATAATCCCCTTCAGGAATTACAGAGATCATATTATCGTAAAACCCTAAGTAACCATTCTTGTCAATTTTTTTGCCAGTTAATACGTTACCGCTAATAAACCTGAGCTTTTCGGGTATATTATTAATATTGTCCTGTATGATATTTGCGATGGATGCTCCCGTTTTAAGAATGAAATAGCGAGGCTTGGTTACCTCTGAGCCTGCAAGAGCAATTACTTTGGTTGCATCGTATATCCCTTTTTTAAATAAGCGTCCAAGGATAATTACATCCTGAGGGTTGATTGTCCAAACAATATCGCCCTTATTTATGGAATCAATATGATGTATTTGAATTCCAACATTACCTGCAGGATGTGGCCCGGTAAAGTGGTTTAGCTGCACTCCCTTTGCTTTTGCAAAAACACTGCTTGGGGGGAAATCTGCATTAACATTAAGATGAATTTTCCCGCTAGTTAGCTTTGAGAGGGCATCTATACCAGTCTGAAACGCTTCGGCCTCATCCTTCACTGCAAAATCCAAATCAGGCGATAAGGGTGCAGTATCAAAAGCTGAAATATGAATTGATTTTGGAGTATCGGCAGGATTTGCAACTATAGCGTATGGTCGTTGCTTTAATACTGGCCATATTCCGCTTTTAAGCATTTTAGCAACAACATCATCACGCGTCAAAGATTTGGGGTCATCCTTACCAAAATCTTCATACTGCTGCTCAGTATCAGGATTAATGGTAATCTCAAGAATTTTTCTTCTCTCGCCCCTTTTTACAAGATGAATCTCACCGCTAACAGGCGAAGTAAATAGTATATCGGGATTATGCTTATCAAAATAAACTGGTGAGCCTGCTTTAACCTTATCCCCTTCCTTTACGGAAAGTTTTGGTGTTAACCCAGAAAAATCGATTGGTTTTACAGCATACGACTCAGCCTGCTCTGCTCTGGTAAATACCTTCTCTGCTTCACCTTTTAGCGGGATGTTCAAGCCTTTACGAATCTTATATACCTTCGGCATGATAATAGTTTTGTTAATGATTTCGGGAACAAAAATAATAAAATATCAGCATGAGCGTTAAAAAATTGCTTCACAATTATAAAAACCTGCAATTATCAATATATGTATAAAAATGAAATACTTCTTTCTTTTTTAACTCTCGAAATGAATTATCTTGCTAAAACATACTTTAGATTTATATTTGTAAATAAAAGAATATAGATAAAGTTAGGAATTATTAAATTATAATCAACTAAACCTTATACATGTGCATAAAAAATTTAAAAATATAGCAATTATTAGCTTCATACTTTTATTCTGTTATTTCACAAACAACACGTATGGAGCAAAAAATGTTCAAGAGCAAAGTAAAAACAAGCTAGAATTTGTAAACTCGCCTGATATTAAGTCTGTCAAACTTCATAAGTTGGGGTGGGAACTCTCCGAAGCAGCCCTAGAACTCAGAAGTAACGATAAGCTACTAATTAGCTTTGATGATATTTCGGACAACCCTAAGTCGTATTCTTACACTATTGCACACTGCGATTCAGAATGGATTCCCTCCTCCCTCTTTTTTAATGATTTTGCTGATGGATTTGAAATTAACGAGATTAGAGATTACAGCTACTCAAGCGGAACAATCTTTGACTTTATGCATTGCAGGCTTGAAATACCCAACGATGATATTAAACTCAAAATATCAGGCAATTACATTATAAAAATATTTAACACATACGAACCCGAAGAAATTTTAATTCAAAGGAAATTTATTGTTTACGAATCGCTTGTGGGGATATCATCAAAAATCCGTCAACCATCGGCAGGGTTACAACGACAATCTGGACAACAAATGGAATTGAAGGTTAATACCAGCGAAATAAGGGTAAGTGACCCATTCTCTGAAGTTAAGACTGTGGTTTGCCAAAATTACCTTTTTCAGGGATGTAAAAAGGATGTAAAGCCAACATATATTCGCGACAATGAACTTGATTACTCTCATCCAGATGCACTTATATTTGAAGGTGGGAATGAGTTTAGAATTTTTGATTTGAAAAATATTCGATACGTCTCGCAAGGTATAAAATCTATTGATTTTCATGGTGGAGTGTTTCATGCTCAGCTAACTCCCGACAAAAGCCGCAGAAGGGAGGGTTACTCCAGCCAATCGGATTTAAATGGAAAGTTTGTGATTAGCTTAGAGCGAAGTAACCAGAGCCAAACTGAAGCCGACTATGTATGGGTCTATTTTAGTTTAGATACACCTATGCAACTGGATGAAGGTAGTGACGTTTACCTCTATGGCGAGCTAACAGGCTGGCAGCTAAGCCCTGAAAATCGCATGGAGTATATCCCTGAACGAAAAGCCTATGAAAAAAGGCTGCTACTTAAACAAGGGGTTTATAACTATCGGTATGTTTTAGCGAACGAGCAAACGGGCAATGTGGATGTTTCTCATTTTGAGGGTAGCTTTTATGATACTGAGAACACCTACATGGTGCTGGTTTACTACAAGCCCATTGGCGCAAGGTACGAGCGCATTGTTGGTTATGAGAGGATTAGTACCATAAAATAATGGGTGATACAAATACGGAGCATTTGTAAGGTGCTGCTAAAACCCCAACTTTTCGGATATTGGCTTTAAAGCGTTGAGCGATAACTCAGCAAACTCATTAATTGGGATATCAATCTTCTCGCACTCCAGGATAGTATCTCTATTAACTGACGCAGCAAATGCTTTCTGTTTCATGCGTTTAACAATTGATTTTGGCTTAACGCTGGTTATCTTCCTATCCGGATAAACCAAGGCTGTGGCAAATACCAACCCGGTTATTGTCTCTCCTGCAGCAAGCGCATGCTGAAAGCGCGTTGTACGCTCTTTCCCTGTAGCCATCTCATTGTGCATGCGGATGGCATCAATGGCTTCCTCAGGAAGTTCTTCTTGCTCTAACATCTCTGCACCTTCAAGCGCATGGCGCTTTGGGTCAGCATCGGTTTGTTCCACATCAATATCGTGCAAAAGGCCAGCAATTCCCCAAACCTCCTCATCCTCACCAAAGCGTTTAGCTAGAGCACGCATTACCGCTTCCGAAGCAATGCAATGGGCAATCATCTTAGGATTTTTAACGTGTTTTTGAAGTAACTCCATGTAATACTCGCGTGATTTCATATAAAAGCTATATTTTTGAAATGTAAAAATAGCAAACAAGATTTAAATATCCATGTTTAAAATACTATCAAATTCACCATTCTTTATTGGGCTTAGCCCGGAGAAACTAGAGACAATATTCAACAATATTTCTTACTCAGTAAAATCGTATAACAAGGGACAAACCATCGCTCAGCGAGACGATGAGCTGAAAAATCTATGCATTCTACTTGAGGGAATCGTTAAGGGTGAAATGGTAGATTTTTCTGGTAAAATTTTAAAGGTAGAGGAGATAAAAGCACCACAACCACTGGCTCACGCAGTTATTTTTAGTAAAGATAACCGTTTTCCTGTTGATGTGGTTGCCATAACAGATTGTAAAATGCTATACATCCCTAAAGCCGACTTACTGAGACTTATGCAGTCGAATGTTATTATACTTACCAATTTTTTAAATGCGGTATCAAATAGAGCGCACTTCCTTACAAGGAAGCTTTGGCTATTATCTTTTAAAACTATTAAGGAGAAGGTAGCCCATTACTTACTATCCATTGACAAAAGCGAATCAAAAACTACTATTATACTTCCTAAATCGCATCAGGAACTTGCCGAGTTTTTCGGCGTTACCCGCCCCTCGTTGGCAAGGGTTCTAGGTGAAATGCAGGATGAGGGAATTATAACTATAAACCGAAGGGAGATTAGCATTATTGATAAAAACAGGCTGCTACAGATGGTAAGGTGAAGTTAGAATCCCCAACTACACCTTTACTTTAAAGTTCCTTTAGCATCTCCTCAATGGCCCTGTCAAGTTGCGGATCGTTATCATTAAGCCTGTTCTTAAAGTTAGTATCGATATAAATATCTGGGGCTACACCCGTTAACTCCAGATTATCACCATCAAGGGTATAGCAACCCCATGCAGGCACACGCACAAAAGAACCATCTACCAAACTTTTACCGGAGGTGAAAATTATCCAACGATACGTTTCTGTACCAAGTAATTTACCAAGTTTTAGCTGGCGGAAACCAGCAGCTGTCATTTCTGCATCGCTAAGGGAATGTTCATTCATAACCAGAATCATGGGCTTGGCTGCAGGGGCAAAATTTGGCTGACCAGTGGTGGCTCCCTCACGATAGCTCCATTGCAAGTAGGGTTTTCTTGCCAAAAAATTTAGAACATCATCGTGAACGTTGCCTCCCCTGTTATACCTTAGGTCAAATACAAGTGCATCAGCCTTATCGGCGTAAGTTGTCATATCAATGTAAAACTGACGATATGAGCCCATGCCCATATCCTTCATATGAACATAAGCAACCTTCCCGTTGGATTTATCATGAACATAATCCCTGTTGTTTGCTATCCACTCATCATAAAACATCCCTTTTAGCTGACTGGATGTGTGCGTAGGCTTTGTTACCGTAAACTCCTTACCATCTCTAACAAAAGTGAGGGTAAGCTCGCTGGGTGCAGAGGGAAATGAGAAATAGTACTCCCTATTTACATTTTTATCAACCTGTTCATCGTTAACTGCTAAGAGTATATCGCCTGGTTTTATCTGTTGGTCAGTTAAATCAGCATTTGAGCGCGCAATTATTCGCTCTACCTGGTATGGATTTTGGTTATTGAAAAGAACGCCAACTGAAGCGGAATATGCAGAGTAGAAGGTTTTTTCTTCGTCTCCATCGGAGCGGAAGCCCATATGCGAAGCATTTAGCTCTCCAAGCATATCGTTTAACAAACGCCGCAAATTGTCACGATGCCTAACATAAGGCAAGAAGGTAGCATAGTAATCCCGCTTTTGAGCCCAATCAACCCCATGGAAATTATCATCGTAAAAATTTTCCTGAAGGATAGCCCAAGTCTCAAAAAACATCTGAGCAAACTCATTGCCTATTGATTTACTAAAGGTATAATCAACCTCAACTGGCTCTAGCTCTTTCCCATTTGAGTGCATTTTGTAAATATTGCCATCTGCAAGTAAATAAGTACCATTCTTAACCCTTACCGCTTGATATCCCGAAGTTGAAAAAGACGATAAGCGTTCGGTTTTGGTTTGCTCAAAAGGCTTAAAAACTTTTTTCCATAGCGCTTGCTCCCCTTTATCATGGTTAGAAATAAAAAGTAAAACGGTCTCGTCTTTCTGTTTATAAATGTAAGGACTAGCCTGCTCACCTCCCTTAACGGAAATCTCCTCCCAGCGTTCAGCAATATTTGTTAAATCGAGTTTCACTTTAGGTATGGTGTCTTTAGCAATATCATCAAATAAATTATTGTATTGATCCTGTTTTAACTCAGAGAGGAAACGGTAAAGAGGGATTCTATAAATAGAGCTGTTGCTTGTACCCTGAGGGTAGCTTGGCTTAAGTCTATCGGCTGTAAAATACAGATAATCGCCATCGGGCGACCAGAATGGATCATTCTCAGTAACCCCGGTGTTTGTAATGTTTATTGTTCTTTTTGTAGGTAGATGATAGATAAAAATATCCTGCTCAAAATTACGGTATGCAGTATAAGCTATGTACTGATCATCAGGAGAGAAACTTGGCCCGGAATTTTGAAATGCCCACACCTCATCGCTCTGAATAACTTCAACTTCGTATGAGTCCATATCCATGATAACAACATCATTCCTGCCGCTTAAAAAAACTCCTTTGGATCTGTCGCTATTCAGGCTTATTAACCGGTTGGTTTTGTCATCAAAAGTAAGCTGCTTCTCTTGATCCTTGCCATGGGCACTAATGGCAAACCAGTTAAACCACCCCTTATGGGTTTGGCTGTAAACTAAAGTCTTGCTGTCACTTTTCCACTTAACCTCCTGAACCCGCTCATGCAGGTTAGTTTTTATCTTTTTTATAAATTCCCCCTCAATGTCAGATACAAACAGTTCTCCTCTTGAAACGAAAGCTATCTTCTTATTATCCGGAGAAATATCAAAATATGAAATTTCCCCTTTAGCATTAAAGCTTTGAGACTGCCTGTTTAAATTACTACTAAAGAGAGATATTGGCACTTTCTGTGCAGTCTTCTCATTCGTATCGTATATCCATATCTGATAATCCTTTTCAAAAACTACCCTGCTACCATCAGCACTCACCTGAGGGCGATCAATTGATGACTCAAATTGGGTTAACAGCTCCTTCTCCCCATTAATAAGTTGATAAAGATTATACTCGTTATTAAACTCATCCGAAACAAAGAAAAGGTTGCCATGCTTATCAATAGTAGGCCACATGTCTTTACCTATATATTGAGTATTCTTTTTAAATTCCTGGGTGATTTTATTATACGATAAGATTTGAGGACTATGAGCACCCTTATAATGCTTACGCTGAGGAAACATAAAACTCTCCCATGAATCAGTAAAAAAATAGTCGCCAGAAATGGGATGCTGAACTAAATGATGAGGGTTGTTAAAAAAATGCTTAAACAGCAATTTTGGCGTTCCACCATTAACGGATACCTTATAACTAGAATACATGTTATATCTGTCGGACGAAAAGTATATATATTCCGAATCCCATGACCAGCTATCAACATGGTCACTTGCATCATGAAAAGTAAGCTGCTTAATATCCCCACCTTTTGAGGGCATTACGTAAATATTCTCCCTGCCATTCTGCGATGCGGTAAAGGCAATCCATTCACCATCCGGAGAAAACCTTGGTAACGACTCCTTGCCTTCCATTGCAGTTAATCTGTATGCAACTCCTCCAGATATTGGCACTTTCCATAAATCGTTTTCGTAACTAAAAACAATCTCATCACCATTAGGAGATAATGTTGGGGCTGAAAGGAAGTACGAATGAGTGTTATTGGCACAAACACTAAATATGGCTAGAAAGTTTACTATTACTGTAATACAAATTTTTCTCATTTTCATATATTTAGAATGAAGTTGACATTAAGGCTCACCCAAAACTTAATTGACAATCATACTCAAATATAGTTTAAAAAAAGGAAGAATAACACCATCAACAAATTTCAAAACTAAACAAAGGTTTAACTTAGTGGTTCTATTCAAATAAATCTCATTATATTTGCAGGGCTTGGCTTATAAATATACCCTAAAATCTTACCTAATTTGATAAATCCTAATCATTAAAACAATTTTAGGATTTAAGTGTTACTATATTAAGTTTATTAATTGATTATTAGTATGATAAAGATTCTTGATTTAAATAAGGCTGCAGTGATTACAAAGGATAAGCAATACACTTATCAGGAGTTATTGCAACTAATTGAAAAATTCTCGCTACTTTTTAGAGAGAAAAATTACAGGAAGGTTGCCATATATTCTGAGAACAGGGTAGAATGGATAGCAGCTTTCTATGCTGCATGGCACAATAACTGCATTGTTATTCCTATTGATTTTATGGCATCAACCGATGATGTAAGCTATATATTAAACGATTGTAAACCCGATTTAATTTTCTCAAGCCCCAACTTAAAAGAACAGGTTGAAGGGTTTAAGCAAAACATTGAACATCAACCACAAATTATTACTTTTAATGAAGTTGAACTACCAAAAGTAGATTATACAGCAGAATGGAAGGAACCAAAAAGTGTTGATGAGACCGCTGTTATTATTTACACCTCTGGCACTACAGGAAGTCCTAAAGGAGTAATGCTTTCCTATAAAAACATTATTGCAAACCTAAAGGGAGTCTCTGAAAAGGTTGAGATTTACAAAGAAGACCGGCAAGTACTTATGCTTTTGCCACTACATCATGTTTTCCCATTGGTTGGATCAATGATGGCTCCCCTTTTTGTAGGAAGTTCAATTGCCATGGCACCTTCAATGCAATCGTCAGATTTGCTTGAAACACTAAAGAAGAACAAGGTTGCCATTATGATTGGTGTACCCAGACTTTACGAGCTTATATACAATAGTATAAAAGTAAAAATTGATGCCTCAGGAATTGGACGCTTATTTTATAAAATTGTTAAGCTTACCGGCAGCAAGAAGTTGGGAAAAAAGATTTTTAAAAAGGTTCACGATAACTTTGGCGGCAACCTTCAATTCCTTGTCAGTGGAGGTGCGGCACTACCCAAGCATGTAGGAGAGCTTTTTCAAACCCTTGGGTTTGATGTTCTAGAAGGATACGGAATGACGGAAGCCTCTCCTATGATAACATTTACCAGGCCAGGAAAAGTTAAAATTGGCTCGCCAGGGCAACCACTACCCGGTATGGAGGTTGAGATTAGAGATGGTGAGATAGTTGCCAAAGGCGATAACATTATGCAAGGATACCTTAATAGACCTGAAGAAACTGCAGATGTTCTTAAAGACGGGTGGTTACACACAGGCGACCTCGGTTACCTTGACAAGAATAACTTCCTGTTTATTACTGGACGAAAAAAAGATATTATCATACTCTCGAGCGGGAAAAATGTAAATCCCGTTGTGCTAGAGCAAGATTTTCAGAAGAGTTTTGATGAAGTTCAGGAGGCTGGTGTTTTCTTGCATAAGAATCACCTACACATAGCAATTCTGCCAAATCTTGAGATACTATCAAAACTAAACGTACAGGATGTTGAAGAGTATTTTAAGCATGAAATACTACCAGTATTTAACGCAAAGCTCTCAGCCTACAAGCGTATATTAAAATTTGCCATTGTTAACAGCGAACTACCAAGAACAAGGTTAGGCAAAATTCAACGTTTTAAATTGGCAGAACATGCCGAGACCTCCTCAGGCAAAGCAGAAGTTCAAGATTTTGAACCAACAGAGTACTACTTAGCGGTTAAGAGTTTTATTGAAACGCAAATTGATTTTGATATAAAACCCGATCATCATATTGAATTCGATCTTGGATTAGACTCACTAAACAAGCTGAGCTTAATAGACTACATTGAGAAGAGCTTTGGCGTAAAAATGGATGAGAAGAAGCTAATCAATTTTCCGTCCATCAATCACCTTTCTG
Source organism: Bacteroidales bacterium (assembly GCA_046542995.1). Classification (GTDB taxonomy): domain Bacteria; phylum Bacteroidota; class Bacteroidia; order Bacteroidales; family Tenuifilaceae; genus Perlabentimonas. The sequence goes on along the minus strand of JBKHAH010000043.1, from coordinate 5,737 downwards.
AGTACATAAAAGAAAAGAGCCAATGGTTCCGAGAAGAAACCACTAGCTGGGCCGATGCGCTCAAAGAGAAGGTTGATATGAAGTTGCCAAAATCATGGCCAACGCAGAATATTTTTAAAAGCTTCGCAAAATATTTCTTCAAAATATACTTCCGTTTCCGCGGCGAAGGAGCAGAGAATGTACCCAAAGGTCCGTGCATTATTGCTCCAAATCACCAGAGTTTTATTGACGGTCTTTTCGTTGCCTCATTCCTTAGGCGTAAGGTTTTTAAAGAAACCTACTTTTATGCTAAGAAGAAGCATGTAAACAACAAACTACTTAGATTCTTGGCACGTACAAACAATGTTATTGTTATGGACATGGAGAAGAACCTAAAGGAATCAATCCAGAAAATGGCGGTTGCCCTTAAGGAGGGGAAAAAGATTATTATTTTTCCCGAGGGAACAAGATCCAAAACCGGCGAGCTGGGCGAGTTCAAAAAAACATTTGCCATACTTAGTACAGAGCTAAATGTTCCAGTTGTTCCGGTTGCCATAGATGGAGCAGATAGGGCACTACCTGCAGGAACAAAATTCCCCAGACCATGGACTAGAGTTAAGGTGAAATTTCTTGAACCCATATATCCAAAAGGCCACACACCAGAAACCCTTGTTGATGGAGTACAAGAAACCATAGAGCACAATTTAACTAAGCATGCAAGCTAAAAAAGCATTTAATACCATTTAAAAAAAGAGAGGCGATATAAAAAAATCACCTCTCTTTTTTTCTTTTAAAGCTTTACAGTTTATGGGTGCACATGAACTGAAAATCCTTATTTCTATAACCCTCCTAATATTTTTCCCAAACTTGTAATAAGCCGTTTATTTCAAATAACCACCATTAGAGGAAGCTATCAATCAAAAATGCAACTCCATAGTAAAAATAAACGTAAGGTACTATATAAACATCTTTTGAGTAAAAAAAATTAGAAAATTATCATTTAATACAACTTGTTTACATACATTATATTAACAGGCTAGATAAAAAAAATAAATAAACAGCAGATGATTTAATTAGGGTAAATGTCTTTCAATAATAAACGCTGGCACAATGTTTGGTTTAATAAGCGGAAGAAAACTTTGCACATAATTTCATTATTTATGAATTTGCTAAAAGTTGTGATTTTTTACACGTAAGCCTAATTTCTGTTGACGAACAAAAAGAAGAAAACCTAATTTTTTTTTCAAATAATTGCATATTTGCCTTATATATTTTTTCAAATATGAATACAATGCGCAACATATTAAATGAAACAATACCAATGGACTCGATCATTGTTATTGCGAACAAGGTAGTAACTAGATATGCATACCGTAAAGTTATACCTTGGCGCGAGAAAGAGGACGTAGTAATGGATATTGTTGAGAAATTTTTGGCTCAGAAAGATAAGATTGAGAAAGCATTTGAGGGAAAGTCAAAGAAGCAAACTTATTTTATTGCAATACTTAATAGGATGTGCTGCGAGGTGATTAGGAAAGAGAGTAAGCATTGGTATTCTATTAACGAAGGGGAAGATGACAGGAATTTAAGTTGGCTATCAACCTCAAAAATTGATGCAGAAAAAAGGGTTGCTCTAAGAAATGAGACCAGCAGATTAGCAAACACCATGCTTTTCTTCAACGGATCAAGAGCGAAAGTAAACCTGTTTTTAAAGTACTATTTTGATTTACCAATTAGCGAGAATGAAATAATGGAGTATTCCGGTGAAAATATGGACCTAGTTTCAGAACTAATTAAAAGGGAAGATGCAATATCAAAAGCCGACGTTTTTGAAAATCTTTCTAAAATTGTAAACATTGTTGAAGGAAAGAATGTTAAGGGAGATGCAGTGAGAATGTGGTTGAATAAGCAAATGGATACAATCCTTAGCAGAATGAATAGTAACGATGCCTCCTATCATAATAAAGAAACTTTAGCTTTGCTTTTTGAACTTCAATCAAATTAGTATATATTTACTTTATAAACAATAAACTATAGCATTTAAGCATACCGTTAAATTTAATTGTAGTGAAAACAAATTATCATCTTACCGAGGAACAAATCGCTGCTTGTGCTGATGCTATTATTGATGGTAAATATTCAAATCTCAATCAAGATATTAGGAACCATTTAGCAGAATGTGATGAGTGTGCTGCCGAGGTGCTTAATGTAACAGAGATATCAATTGATTTCTCTGCTGGTTCATCTACCAAAGGATTGTTTATAAAATTTAAACCATGGATAATTGCCACCGCCAGTATTGCTGCTGCAGGGGCACTCCTACTTATTGCATTTAATGCAACCGTTTTTAGCGATTCGGATAATGTTAATAGTCCTCCCCTAGCCCTTGAAAATGCGGATAATCATCATGGGTATGATGAACCATACTCAACAAGAATGAGTGACACCTCTGAAACAAGGCTAGCTCAAGAAAAAGACAGTGCGAAAAGACAATTAGAAGATAGCATAAAGCAAAAGGTAACAGAAAAGAAAGAAAGCAAAACGGAACTGAAAGAGGATTACCTTTTACCATACGGTCCTAACGAAACCCTCGAGAAGCTTTTTAATAATTTTACACAGGCCTACCGAGGGGAAGATATAACAATAACCTCAAAAGGGGTTACTAAAATACCAGAAGCAGATTCGCTTAAATGGAGTAACCCAAATGGAGAAGAGCTCTATGTTGAGTTTTTTAATAATAAGGGTCATAGAATTAACACATTAACTGTTAATTCTGCTGGTATCCCTTTACCAGAGTTAGACAAAGGCTTATACTACTGGAAACTAATAAACAACGATTTTGACCTGTTATTTGTTGGTAAGATTATTGTTGAGTAATCCTCTTCAATACAAGGAATACAAAAAGGCTTGTGCCTTTAGCTTTTAATAATAAATTTATAGGGCTGGAACAAAACCTAATTTAAGTATTGGCTCTATATTAATTAAGCCCCTAAGATTAACTAAAAATAATTAAAATGAGATTAGTCCTTGCAATTCTAACACTTTCTATAGTTCTACTATCATCATGCGCTGTTAATACTGTTCAGGTTGGTAATTATGATAAAAAAGACTGTAAATCAGAAGTATACAAGGAAGGGAAAGACATTTCGCTTTTCTGGGAAATGATCCCTCTTAGAAGAACCGATAAGAAGGTAAATTTAGAGAATTACGAAAAGATTACTAAAAGAGATTTTTTTGATACTGTAATTTTTTATGGTACTGCTGGCATTTTCTCCTTTAAATCTGTAACAATTAAGGTAAAAGACTGCAACGAAAGAAAAGGGCGATAAGCACCTTCTTGTACTCCCTCAATAAGCTGCCTTGCTTGGCAGAAATGATATTAAATCCCAATTAATTAGCAGATTACTTCGTAATCTGTCCTTCTCATTATTTGTAACGAGAAAAAAATACCAATGACAGAATTATGCAACCTGCATTATCTGGCTTCTATATTGAGCTACCAATGACAGATTCATATCACGTCATTGCCAACCTCTTGTCCTTTAAGGATTGAAGCACCCGAGCGTTCATTGCGAGGTCGGCGGAGCCAATCTCTCGTTTGCGAAAAAAACAGATTACCTTCGATGAGATCGTCTCTTCATTATGACGAGGCTAAGTTGCTTCGTCGCCTCGTCAAAAAAGATAACGAGACTCCTCGCAATGAGGGTGATCTTCTGTCATCACCCCATTATGCCCAAAAATTGCATGAGTTTTGGCGATAACGCATGTATATTTTACCATACTTATCAATAGCAAAAAAAATCTGGTTGGGCTTAAAGAACAATCCTACTAAGCCTAGCTAGCCCATTGGATTCTTTTTGATGAAAAAGATAGGGAATATCATCAATATAAACGAAGTTAAAATTTGTCCAATCACTTGACCAAATAGTATTAAAAATACAGGACAGGGATGTCAATGATTCGTCAACGGCAAATACCTTAATGGCACCACTACTCTTCTCATATAAAAATACATACACAGCATTGTTGTATCTAAAAAGCTTCGTGTGGCTCCATTTGGTTGCCAACTCATAATTCATCTTTCTGTTTACTAATCTATCATGATCAGGTATCCAGCTCACCTCGCTTTTACTCCCATCCAAATTATACTTTAGAATTGATATCCTCTTTTTTGCAGATGAACGTAAAAGCAGGTAATGATGAGTACTTGTAGATACTATATCGAAAAAATCGATTCCCTTTTCATAGTTTATGCTTCTAACATTCCTTATGCTGTCAGGGGCTATTGTGGATAGTTGCTTTATATTTTGAGAACCAGAACTATTACTATATAAAAACAAGAATTGCTCTTTATTAAAAGAAAAAGTATTCATGAAAGACCAGCTACCCGAGTAATTCTTTTCATAAATATTTGTTTGCTTTAGCGGATTTGCAAAAGTGCATCCACTCAGGATGGTTTCTACTTCATTTTTCCCTTTTCGTGCCTTTAGCAGTGTAGTGCTGCTCTTACTGCAATGCATTTTAAGCATATCCCAACCCGAACTAATATTACCTTGTGTTATTGGGTTCTCGCTGTCGCTCATATTCCAAACACCAAACAACCCAGTTTGTGTATCGTAGCAATACATGTATGGGACACCATCTTGCATGTACACATCAGCAATATCAAAACCTTTATTCAGGGTAATATCATAAATGGGCACCTCGATTTTTAGACTCTGAGAAAACAATAATACTGGACTAAAGAAAAGGGCGATGAGAGTAAGGTGTGTTTTCATAAAACTATCGTAATATTAACCTAACAAAATTTTCAATCTTAAATATTCGTTAAAGTTCTCTTTTAAGTATAGATTAATTGCACTTAGTCAGGCTGATTGAATGATTGACTAATAAAATAAGCGAATCTTGGTTAATTACTCCTATATCAACCTTTCTTAACTATTTGTTGCTAAATAAAGTGTCTTTTGAAAAAGTAAATGGTTCTATACTTAAGATAATTGATAGCTACCTTTATGTTTAGTTTTTTCATTTAAACAAAGTATGAAAAAAGGGAGCACATAAGTACTCCCTTACAAAAAATACACCATGAAAACAAATTTAACGCCTTGATGAACCTGTTCTTCTTCTAGTGCCAGATGCTGGTCTGCCTGTTGGCCTTCCTGTTGGTTTATTTCTTGGGATGTACGCCCTTTTTGTGTTTGCATCAATTAAGTACCACTCCATCCAGGGTCCATTATGGTCATCCCAAATATGAACATTTGAGCGATTCTTGCTGCTTCTGCCTGCTAAACAAATAGCCTTACCGCTATTCTTATCGTAAATCTTAAAACGTCCGTTGCCCAAATGGTGGAAAAGGAACTTCTGGTTATCACCACGATGACGAGTCCATGTTTTTACGCTGGTTCCATTACCTTTTTTTCTACCCTGAATGTCAATTCTGGCATTTGTAGTATTACCAACCTTTATCTCGTAATACCCATCAGAGTCTCTAAAATGCATGGAGTATGTCCTATCGTGATTATTGTCAAAATCGTAAACCTGGATATTCGACCCCTTCTTTATTTGTTTTGGATATCCAGGAACATCCCAATAACCTCCGTTATTTTTTCCATAGTTAATAGCCGATTGTATAAAAAACTTTTTACCCGTTGGAATGTCGGCTGGTTTCTGAGCGAAAAGGCTCAATGCTCCGGTAAGCATTAGTAAACTTAAAGTTAGTGCAATTCTTTTCATAATTAATTTTTTTTTTGGTTTTACA
>JBKHAH010000042.1:0-28074 GCA_046542995.1 Bacteroidales bacterium | reverse complement strand
GAAAGCAAGATTTTAAAAATATACTCTGATTTTTCAGAATATTAATTATTCATAGTCAGTAGTGTCCGGAGAAAATTCACAATAATTAGTTAATGCATTGATTTTGTTACGTCCCTAAGGGACTTTGATTTAAAGGGGGTTCTTTTTTTCTTTACCGATATTTTGTTTAACGGAACTGTCCCGTAGGGACAAAATATCGGTAAAGTTCTGTTTAAGGTAAAAGTTCTCGTCCCGTAGGGACGACATATTTTTTCCCCGGACAACAGTGATTCATAGATTAAAAAATACTGTTAGCAACAATGCGTACACTTTACTTTGGCTCACGGAATGGCTGAAAAACCAAACTTTGAGTGTAGAGTAATGGACGAAGTTTCAACCCCTAAACAAAACGTACGCTAGCCGCTATCAATATGCTTAATATAATTCTCTCCATTTTTATATTAAGATTGATAGTCCGTCGGTATTAACTAAACCAGCTAAAAGATTTCATGCTGAAGGCCAAAAGGTTTTAATTCCCATGATCATCTAGAACTGGAAATCTGTCATTGGGATTGGCTACTGACAAATCGGGGTCTATTCCCTCTTTACAAAGAATTCCGATTTTTCATTCCATTTCGGGAAGTATGAACTATTTGCAAGACTGCTACCCAGCTCATAGAAAAGCACAGCATCCTCAACCAGACCATCAAGGCTATGTACCTCAGGATTATATTTATCGGATGGTTTATGGTAGGTTTCTTTCCAATACTTTTCAACGGCCTCAAGGGTTTTTTCTTTTCCCATCTCCCTTTGGTGCGAGTACCCTTTTGCAAATAGCGATGGAACGCCTGCCTTTAGAAAAGGTAGCTGATCGGATCGGTAGAACATCCCATTCTCTGGGTTTGGATCACCGCAAATGTAACGATCTTGCTTACGGGCCTCCTGCTTCAAAAGACTATCAAGTTCTGAGTGACCAAGGCCAGTTACTGTTACATCTTTAAACCTTCCTAGGAACATTATTATATCGCTATTAAAGCAGGCTGCTGTGTTTTTATGTTCAAAAATGGGATTATCAACGTAATACTGCGAGCCAAGCATCCCCGATTCTTCCGCTGTTGGGGAGAGAAAAAGAATGGAACGATCAGGGGGCGTTTTCTGTGCCTTAAAGGCTTTTGCTATAGAAAGCATCCATGCAACAGCAGCAGCATTATCAGATGCACCATTGTATATTGAGTCGCCATTAACAGGAACTCCAATTCCCAGATGATCCCAATGCGCGGTATAAACAAGCGCCTCATTTGGTCTTTTGGTACCCTTTATAACACCACCAATGTTATGCGAAGAGGAGCTTTCCCATCTATTTTTAATTGTAGCACCATATTTCGCTCCCATTTTTATTGGACTAAAGCCTACTTTAGATGCCTCACCACGCATTTGCTCGTAATCCATGTCGCATAGGCTAAACAGCTCTTTAGCAGCACTCTTGGTTATCCACCCATTAAATTTACAAATCTGATTTTTAAGTTCACTATTGTTTAGGTAGAATTTGGAGCTATTGGTTCGCCTATTTACTACGGACCATGGGTAACCAGCAGCCTTGTCTTCATGAACAATGATACAGCCTGCTGCACCCTGTCTGTTAGCTTCTTCAAATTTATAGCTCCACCGTCCGTAGTATGTCATTGCAGTTCCATTAAAAAGCGAGGTATCCTTAGTATGGAAGCCAGGATCGTTTACGAGAACCACAATGGTTTTTCCGTTCAGGTCGATATTCTTAAAATCGTTCCACCCCATCTCAGGAGCGTTAATGCCGTAACCTAAAAACACTAATTCAGAGTTATTTATGCTAACAGAATGCTCAAGCAATGGGCTCCAAATAGAAATATCCTTCCCTGCATGCAAGTCGATGTTCTTATTGGCGCTTTTTACCTGAATACTTTCTGGAACAGATGAAGTAATCTCTACTAAGGGCACTTCCTGTAAGTAACTTTCCCCGAATGCTGGCTCTAAGCCAATTTCCTGCATTCTTTTCTCCAGGTAATTGAGCGTTTTTAGTTCACCTTCGGAGAGAGGAGCTCTACCCTGCATGCTATCTGCAGCTAGGGTAATAATATCATTAGCTATGTCATTTTCCGATATAGCTTCGTTATTCTTCTGGTTATAATTGCATGAGAACATGATGATTAGGCTTGATAGTATTGTAAGTTTTATAATACTCATTGTACTCATTATATATATATTAACCTCAGTTCGAAATACGTTATATCACAAATTGGAGCGCCTATGCCAACCACTTTTTATTTTTACCGTAGGGAAAAAATAAAAAAACTCTGTGCACTCTGCGACTCTAGGTACAAGACATATAATTAGTTACTTAGACCATACCAATGCAGTTTATACTAAACCGCTAACAAGATGAACAAAGTGCAATCTTGTAGCAGGTTTAGTTTATGCCGACAGACTATCAATCTTAATATAAAAATGGAATGAATTATATTAAGCAACTTGATAGCAAGTCGGTATTACAAGAGTAGTACGTTTTAATAAATTCCTCTGTGTTTAAAATTCTTATATCAAACTCAGGTTATTATGATACAAAAGTAGCATCCTAACAAAGATAGCGAGCATAAATTTAAGTTTTCTTTGTTTTTTGCTAAAAACAGGTTAAGTTTATCCAATAAATTATCATAAATTTTTGTTATGAGGATTAAACTTAAAATCAGACAGAAGATTTTTATTATAATACTTTCTGTGTCAGTTGTTTTATACGGAATTGCCATTGGTTATATTGTTAACTCATCACAAGAAGCGATGCTTGATGATGCATTGCAGAATGCGAAACTCACCGCCAGAATATCGGCCGATGTTATTGAGAAGGAGTTTGAAAGGGATTTAGCATTAACCAGAACGTTAACGCAAGCATTTTCAATTTATCAGGAGCTTCCTACGGAACAGTGGCAGGATCTTTTTATGAAGATGTACTACCCGGTATTAGAGGGGAACGAGCATGTGTACTCAATTTGGGATAGCTGGGAGTATTATGGTTTTATTCCTGATTATGATAAGGATCACGGACGTTTCTGCATGACCGTTTGGCGTGAGGATGGGGATTTGTCCGATGTTACAGATAACCGGAGCCTTTCAGGTGATCCCGATAAGTACGGTGGATTTAAACAGAAGAATCAGGAAGGACTTTGGGAGCCATACTACGATGAAGTAGTTAAAGGAAAAGCAGACAGGGTGCTGATGACAACCATTGCCTCACCCATACAAATTGATGGAAGGTATATGGGCCTCATAGGTCTAGATATTAGCCTTGAGAGTTTACAGGAGGTTGTTGCAGATATTGAACCCGTGCCGGGTAGCTACGCATTTTTGGTCTCTGAAAAAGGGATTGTTGCTGCTCATCACGACCCTGAACTAATAAATACACCTTTAAATGAAATTATTCCAGATGATTTTGAACAGGAAAAACTGGGTGATATTGTTAAGGAAGGTGAGGAGCATAGCTATTTCAGAACCGATGGTGATGGTGTGGAGCACTACGTTTGCTATGCACCCATTAAGGCGGGCAATTCATACTCATCATGGTCCTTAGCACTTAGCATCCCTCTAGATGTTATTACAGAAAGGGCCGACGAGAATCTTCGTGTTTCGTTGATAGTTGGATTTGTTGGACTTTTTGTGCTCGCCTTGGTTCTAATGTTTGTTGCCAATAGTCTTACCCGACCAATTACCAAAATTACACGTTCACTCCGCAGGTTAAGGCATGGCGAGATATCAGACGAATTAATACTAAATTTAAGGACTGGCGATGAGATAGAAACCATGTCCAAGGCCCTGAACATATCAATTGAGGGGCTTAACAAAAAGACAACATTTGCAAATGATATTGGCAGGGGAGAACTTGAGAGCCAGTTGGAACTTTTAGGCGATAAGGATGAGTTGGGGCAGGCCTTAATGAATATGCGTAATAGCTTAAAAAGAGCGAAGGAGGATGAGGAGAAAAGAGTAATTGAGGATAAGAAGAGAGCATGGGCAAATGAAGGGCACGCAAAGTTTGCCGAAATCCTTAGAGCAAATAACGACAACCTTCAGCAACTCTCAGATGAGGTTATCCAGAAGCTTGTAAAATACCTTGATGGCAATCAAGGTGCTTTGTTCCTTATTAATAACGATGATAAGAAAAATGTAATCTTAGAAGCAGCATCGGTTTATGCATGGGATAGGAAGAAGTTTGTTGATAAGCAAATAATGCTAGGAGAGGGGTTGGTTGGCGCATGTGCACTTGAGCGGGAGACCATCTTCTTAACCGAAATACCAGATAATTTTATGACAATAACCTCCGGGTTGGGCGAGGCAAATCCTAACTGCATTCTGCTTGTTCCGCTTAAACAGGATGAGAATGTTTTGGGGGTAATTGAGATTGCGTCATTTAAGGTTTTTGAGAAGTTTGAGATCGAATTTCTGGAGAAGGTTGCTGAGAGTATAGCGGCAACCATCGCAACGGCTAAGATAAACGATAAAACTAAAGAGCTCCTTGAACAATCGCAGCAGCAAGCAGAGGAGATGCAAGCCCAGGAGGAGGAGATGCGCCAGAACATGGAGGAGCTACTGGCTACTCAGGAAGAGATGGGAAGGAAGGAGAAGGAGCTTGCCTGGACCATGGAGGCCATTGGCGGTGTTGCCATGCATCTTGAGTATGATTTTAAGGGGGTAATCATTCATGTAAACTCCATGGTTTGTAAACTAACCGGTTACTCTAAAGAGGAGTTGGTTGGGCAGCATCATAGCATCCTTTTTGATAATAAGGATATTCATAACTCTGCTACCTATCGTAAGTTTTGGGACGATATGAACAAGCATAAACCATTTGAGGGGATTATGAGAAGGCTAACAAAAAAGAATGAATATCTTGTGATTAAAGGTTTATGCCATCCCGTTTTTGATGAGGATGGAAAACCTGTTAAAGTTGTAGAGATTGCGGTTGATGTTAGCGATCTGGTTAAGGAGTAGATGCATTGACTAATATACGAAGAATCCGCTACAGCCCGAGCAGCTTCTTATCGGGCGATTCGCCCAGAAGCATTCTCTCAGGGTTCTCAATCATCTGCTTAATCGCAACAAGGAACCCAACGGAATCTTTCCCATCAATAATACGATGATCGTAGCTTAGGGCTATGTACATCATGGGGCGAATTTCAACCTTGCCATTGATGGCAACAGGGCGCTCTAGGATGTTGTGCATCCCAAGTATTCCCGATTGCGGCGGGTTAAGTATGGGGGTTGATAGCATTGAGCCAAAAACGCCCCCATTGGTTATAGTGAATGTTCCTCCTGCAAGGTCTTGAAGGCTAATTCGCCCTTTACGTCCTTTTTGCGCAAGCTCCATAACCTGGGTTTCAATTTGTGCCATGGAGAGCGTTTCGGCATTGCGAAGTACCGGAACCATTAACCCCTTTGGGGTTTGAACGGCTATCCCAATGTCGTAGTAGTTTGGAGTAACTATTTCTTCGCCATCAATCTGCGAGTTAACCATGGGGTAGTGTTTAAGCGCTTCAACAACTGCCTTGGTGAAAAACGACATGAAACCTAGCTTAATACCATGCGATTCCTGAAATTGCTTCTGGTATGTTTTGCGCATTTCCATAACACGGCTCATGTCCACCTCATTAAAGGTGGTTAGCATGGCAGTTTCGTTCTTTACAGCAACCAAACGCTGACTAAGCTTCTTGCGAAGCTGGCTCATGGTATTTCGCTCCTCGGTGCGCTCACCAACTTTTTGATTTGTTGGAACAATGCCCGAAATAACAGCATTTACATCCTTCGATGTGATTTTCCGTAATCCGTTAATTACATCATCAACGCTAACACCCTCTTCGTCCATGATATTTCGAGCTAAAGGGGTGGTTTTTACTTTTGTATGTTCTGGGGCTTTCTCATCAACAGCCTCATCTTGACCTTTGGGAGTTTTAACCGATTCTTCTTCCTGAGAAGTTTCGTGAGCGGAGGAGGTCGGTGAGCCCTGTCGAACCGCTCTCGAAGCATCCGATGTATCTTCGCTTTCAACGTCCTTCCTGGATTCGACTCCCTCCGGCTTTTTTGCATCAGTGTCAATGGTACAAGCAACATCTCCTACTTTCATGGTGCCGCTTTCTACCTTAATGCTAATTACACCGCTGTGGCTGGCTAGCAATGGCAGGGTTGCTTTTTCTGATTCAACCTCGGCAATCTCTTGGTCCTTTTCAACCCAAGAATTATCCTCAACCAGCCAGTTGGCTAGTTCAACTTCTGAGATGGATTCCCCCGGACTGGGGATGGTTATTTCTACTTTCATTTGATATTCTTTTTACACTGATGATGCGAATCTGATAGATTTTAAAGGTTAAAACATGCTGTTATCGGCATCGACTGTGAATTATTTCTTTTAGATTAGCTCCTCAAATTCGGTTTTGCGCTCTTTACGCTTGCTTCCAACCTTACACTGCAATCCGCAGTACTTATTATTTAGCTCGCAATCGCAGCGCCTAAAAACTTTCCCTATAATTTCCTGCTGTTCTTGCTGATGAATTTTACTAAGCCCAACGGCCGGGCTACCACTTGCAAGCCTTGAAACTACTTGTATGGGTATGCTTTTTATTCTATCGCGAATAAAGTTCCATGCTCCCATGTTCTGAGGTTCTTCCTGTATCCATAACCACTGAATGGCCTTAGGATAACTTTTAATAATTTGGTTAATTCGTTTTTCAGGAAAAGGGTAAAACTGCTCAACACGAACCAGCGCCAGGTCGCGAGCTTCAAAATGCTCCTTCCGTTCAAGCAGATCGTAATATATTTTACCCGAACAGAAAACAACGCGCAGCACATTTTCTCTGTCAACATTATTGTCGTCAATTACTTCCTGAAAATTATTTTGAGATAAATCGTCAATGGATGATATGCACTTAGGATGACGGAGTAAGCTTTTAGGAGTGAAAACTACCAGCGGTTTCCGAAAATCTCCTTTTACCTGACGCCTAAGAGCATGGAAGAAGTTTGCAGGTGTTGTAATGTTGGTAATCTGCATGTTTTGCCTTGCGGCAAGTGATAAAAATCTTTCAATTCGGGCGCTTGAGTGTTCGGGCCCTTGCCCTTCAAAGCCATGGGGTAAAAGCAGAGTAAAGCCAGACATCAACCCCCATTTATCCTCGGCGGAGCTAATGTATTGGTCAATAATAACCTGTGCTGCATTAAAAAAATCGCCAAATTGTGCCTCCCAGATTGTTAGCCCGTTGGGCGTGCCAATGGAGTAACCATAATCAAATCCCATTACTCCATACTCTGATAGGGGGCTGTTGTAAATATGAAACTTAGCTTGTTTCTCAGAGATGTTTTTAAGGGGGAAATACTTCTCCTCGGAGTTCTCAACAGCGTATGCTGCATGCCTGTGGGAAAAGGTTCCTCTTTCGGAATCCTGACCACTTATTCTAACGGGATGCCCCTCATCAACTAGCGTTCCGTATGCAAGCAATTCTGCCATTGCCCAGTCAACCTTCCCGTTTTTCACCATGGTGGCTCTGTAGCTAATGAGCTTCTCAAGCTTCCTGAAAAACTTTTTGTCGGGTGGAAAACTATTTATTCTTTGGGCAATCCTTTTTATATCGGTTTTGCTAACCCCTGTTTTGGGTGATTTTTCAAAATCTTCTTTTTTCTTCGAGAATCGAATGGACTTCCACTCATCTCTTAAGAACTGCTGTATTTTTACTTTGTTTAGTTTCTGGGCAACAATGATTTTTTCATCCAGAATATTCTCAAAATCCGCAATGGCTTTTTTTGCTTCGCTGGCTGATAGAATATCCTGTTTTGCCAACTCCTCAGCATAAATATCGCGGGCATTGGGGTGCTTCTTAATCGTATCATAGAGTATTGGCTGCGTAAAACGCGGTTCATCGCCCTCATTGTGACCGTATCGTCTGTAGCAAAGTATGTCAATAAAAACATCGGTGTTAAATGTTTGCCGGTACTCAACAGCTAAACGTATGGTGTGAATGAGGGCTTCGGGATCGTCGCCATTTACATGAAAAATTGGAGACATTGTAACCTTACCAATATCTGTGCAGTATGTGCTGCTACGAGCATCAAGGTAATTGGTTGTAAAACCAACCTGATTATTTATTATAAGGTGAATTGTACCCCCAACGGTATAACCCTTTAGCTGCGACATTTGTAATGCTTCATAAACAACTCCCTGCGAGGCAATGGCTGCATCACCATGTATGATAATTGGGGCAAGCTTTTTAAAATCCTTGTTGTAGTTATGGTTCTGTCTGGCACGTGCAATTCCAATGGCAACAGGGGCTACGGTTTCTAGATGAGAAGGGTTGGGTACTAAATTCAGCTTGATATTACTGCCGTTATCTGTTTTTACGGTGCTGTTATATCCCATGTGGTACTTTACATCGCCAAGCGCAACCTCCTCATCGTATTCTTCACCATAAAACTCGTTAAATATGTGCTCATGGGGCTTTTGCATTATGTTTGTTAAAACATTTAGTCGCCCACGATGCGCCATGCCAATAATAAACTCTTTTATTCCAAGTTCTGCTCCTCTTTCAATAACAGCATCCATAGCGGGGATAAGCGATTCTGCTCCTTCAAGCGAGAATCGCTTTTGCCCGATAAACTTTTTATGGATAAACTGTTCGAAACCCACCGCGAGTTTTAAATGGTAAAAGATATGTTTCTTCTGTTCAGCATTAAAATTTGTATGATTTTTATTCGCCTCTATCTTATTTTGCAGCCAACCTACCCTCTCGGGATCGCGAATATACATGTACTCACAACCAATAGATTTGCAGTATGTTCTCTTTAAAAAATTAATAATATCTGTTAGTGTAGCAGAGCCAATTCCCAGCTGCTTTCCTGCTTGAAATTTTGTTTCTAAATCGGATTGGCTTAATCCAAAGTTTTCAATATCAAGGGTTGGAGAGTATGTGCGACGAGTACGTACAGGGTTAGTCTTTGTGAAGAGGTGCCCACGTTTACGGTAAGCATCAATTAAATTAAGTACTTTAACCTCTGCATCAAATACTGTGTCGCTGGGACTGCCATAGCTAGATCGTGCAAGTTCAAATCCTTGGAAAAAACTCTTCCAACTCTCATCAACTGAATCAGGATTTGTTTTATAATCCTGATAAAGTTTGTCTAATACCTTGGGGTCTATGTTGCTTAAGAATGAGTTCGATGACATTGTTTGTCGTAAGTTAATTGGCTAATGTTAACAAATATACTAGAAACTTGTAATAGCGTCAAACCTAAATGTACTTCAATAACGTTTAAGCCCTATTAATGTTGAAAAAAACTTAGTTAAACCAAACGATTTTTTGTTGTATCATATTTCCAAATCAGTGTTGTCGGGGGGAATAAATATGTCGTCCCTACGGGACGAGATTTTTGCTTTAAGTAGCATATTACCAATATATTATCCCTACGGGACAGTCCCGTTAGGGACTAAATATCGGTAAAGAGAAAAAGAACCCCCTTTAAATCAAAGTCCCGTAGGGACGTAACAAAATCAACACATTAACAAATTATTGTGAATTTTCTCCGGACACTACTGTTTCCAAATAATTGATAACTGCAATTTTTTTTTACATTTGCTTTATTGTAAATTTTGAAAAATGAGTAGAGGTAAGTATTTTTTTAAGTGTATTGATTGTGGCAGTGAGTACAGGCCCCATGGTGTTCACTATTTATGCCCCAATTGCGAGGAGGAGAATTGTGAGGGACAACCTCAGCAAGGAGTGCTAAAAGTACAGTATCATTTTAACGCTTTACCGTCGTTTAATCAATTAAAGGGAAACGAGTATGTTGATTTGCTGCCAATTGTAACAAAGGAAAGTCTGCCAAATTTAAGGGTAGGGAATACACCTGTTTACAATATTTCTTGTATTAACAACTCAACGTTACCATATAAACTTTACATAAAGGACGATTCCCAGAATCCAACCTTCTCATTTAAGGACAGGGCATCAGCAGTAGTATCAGCCTATGCAAAAGAGAACAATATAAGTACCATTGTTGCTGCTTCAACAGGGAATGCAGGTTCTTCGCTAGCTGGTATTTGTGCATCACAGGGGCAACGGTCCATTATTATGGTTCCCGCAAGCGCACCCATAGCCAAACTTACTCAGATTATAATGTACGGCGCAACCGTAGTGCCTGTTAAAGGAACCTACGACGATGCTTTTGATTTAAGTATGCTTGCAACCAAAGAGTTTGGCTGGTATAACAGGAATACAGCATACAATCCATATACAATTGAGGGGAAGAAGACTGCTGCATTTGAACTGTTTGACCAGCTGGGGCAAACCATTCCTGACAGGATATTTGTTCCTGTTGGCGATGGTGTAATTATCTCAGGTATTTACAAAGGTTTTGAAGATTTGCTGAACCTTGGAATCATTGATAAGGTGCCAATTATTGTGGCGGTACAATCCGAAGGAAGTCAGAATTTAGTGAGCAATCTTAATGCATCTACCTTTAATGTAATGCCAAGCAAAACAATAGCCGATTCAATATCGGTTGATGTTCCACGGAATTTTAATATGACAAAGCAGTTTATAAATAAGTATGACGGCGAGACGGTTATTGTGTCTGACAGCGAGATAATTAGCGCATCGTCAAGCCTGTCTCGAAGTACAGGTGTTTTTGCCGAGCCAGCGGCAGCAGCAGCCTTTGCTGGCATGCTTAAATATCATAGTGCCTGTAAAATACCTGCTGAGTCGAAAAATGTTGTACTTTTAACGGGAAGCGGACTAAAGGATTTAAAGGGAGTGGAGAGTGTAGTTAAAGTACCCAATTCCATTGAGCCAAATATTAGGGAACTAAGGAAAATTGCTAAAAAAATTTAGATATTTATAAACATATAATACTGAACTATGAAATTAAAGAAGCGAATTAAGATGCTTAGCGAGGTGAAGACTAAGCTGCATAGGAACGATTTTCTTTTAACATGGGAAAAATCAGACAATGATTTAAAGGCTATACTTGAAATAGCAGATATACTCAAAGATATGCGGGGAAAGAATATCTCGTCAAGAATTTTTGATTCGGGATTGGGCGTATCCATCTTTAGGGATAAATCTACCAGAACCAGATTTTCGTACGCCTCTGCATGCAACCTGTTGGGATTGGAGGTGCAGGATATGGATGAGGAGAAGTCGCAGATAGCCCATGGAGAGACGGTGAGAGAAACCGCTCAGATGATATCATTCCTAACCGATTTTATTGGAATTCGCGACGACATGTACCTTGGTGAGGGTAACAAGTACATGCGTGAGGTTGGCGAATCGCTCGATGAGGGTTACACCAAGGGTGTTCTGCCCGTTCGTCCAGGAATTGTCAATTTACAGTGCGATATGGATCACCCAACACAATCCATGAGCGATCTTCTGCATCTCAGGAATCATTATGGGTCGCTTGAGGCTTTAAAGGGCAAAAAGATTGTGATGAGTTGGGCTTACTCTCCCAGTTACGGCAAGCCACTTTCTGTACCTCAAGGAATTATTGCATTAATGACCCGTTTTGGCATGAATGTAGAGTTAGCCCATCCAGAGGGCTATGGTCTTATTCCTAATGTTGTTGATATTGCCAGAGAGAATGCCATGAAGAGCGGTGGTAGCTTTAATATTTCCAATTCAATGGATGAGGCCATGAAAGGTGCCGATATTGTTTATCCCAAAAGTTGGGCTCCTTATCAGGTTATGGAGCAGCGCACCGAACTACTTAAAAAGGGCGATATGCAGGGGCTTAGCGACTTAGAGAAACTTTGCCTGAACGAGAATGCCAAGCACATGGATTGGGAATATAATGAGAGTAAAAGGAAGCTAACTTCAAATGAGGATGCCCTTTACATGCATTGCCTTCCCGCCGATATATCGGGGGTTTCATGCAAGCATGGTGAGGTGGCTGCTGATACTTTTGAGAGATCCCGTTTGCTTACATACGAGGAGGCAGGTTACAAGCCCTATATTATTGCTGCAATGATGCTTGCCAATAGGTTTAAGAATACTGCAGATGTTCTGAAAACTATGTTGAAAAAGGGTGGAAGAAGGGTGGCTTACTAGCCCTTCTTTGCATCCCAACGTATAATTTCTTTTTCATAATCCATAAGCATTAATTATTGCTTGCGTATTGATAATAAATATATTCAGCCCAATTTTGGGGTTGGTTAATTTTTTTGCCTTAATTTAACTGCAAATTTCATTTGTTGTTAAAAACTTAAAAAAGTTTTCATTTCTGAAAAGCAGAGCAGTAACCTATCTTCAAAACATACACTTTGGGGCTAATACCCTCCCTATACAGTTTATTTGGTTAGTACAGCATAGTAAATTCTTCAATGTTTTATATTTTAATATTGAACTAAGATTACATATAAAATGCTCAAGTTTAATTCAAAACCTTTGCCGAAAACAACAAATATATATGGTTAAGGTTCTTGTTAAAAGTTTTTTAATGCTATTTTTAGGAATTATAAAATCCAAACTTTTTTATGATACTGAAAAAAAGACCAACAGCATACTCGGAGGTAAAAAAATTCCTTAGGACTGGAGATATAGTTTTAATGAAGGGGCGATATGCTAGCAGCCATGTAATTGAAGCCTTTGAGGGCAGCGATTACTCACACGCAGCCATTATTGTTCTGGCCAAAGATTTGGGAATTAAAAACTCCGAGGATGTCTTGCTTTGGGAATCGAATGTACAAACCGAGATTGAGGATGTTATGCTAAACAAGCCAAAATCGGGCCCCCAGCTCTTGAATTTTCATCAGAAGGTTCTATACGATTTTGAGAATAAGCTTGATTGCAAGGTTGCCATAAGGCATCTTTATACTGATAGTTACGAGCCCATTATTAATGGCATAAAATTGGCAATTAAAGAGGTTCACAGTGCGGTATTCCCTAATCTGTACCATGAGTGTCACGATCCGTTAGAAGGCCGATTTAAGAATATACAAACGCCCTCCGATACTATTTTTTGTAGCGAGCTGGTTGCTATTACGTATATAAAAATGGGTTTGCTTTCAACTGTAAACCCAACTAATAGTTACTTTCCTGTTGATTTCAGCGAGCAGCTTGACGTAGGGCTGCTAAAACGCGCTTGGCTTGGGAAGGAAATTGTTTTAGAAGTAAATCTATAACTAATGATTACTCCATTGGAGATAAAGGCAAAGTATAAGGATCACAAGACAAACTCTATCCTGCACAAATCGTTTTGGGTAGTTCTTATTATTCTTGTTGTTGTGAGCTACTTTCTTTTCTCCGATCTTTATATTCGGAATGTTCCCTATGGTTTTTGGATCTACCTAAGATTACTTCCCATTACCATAAGCATTTTTTATCTTTCGGTTAGCTTCTCGCCATTAAAGCAGCACAAAACACTCATGCTTTATGCATACTATGTTTTGCTTTCGTCGTTACTCATTATGATGCTAGGGATAAGTGCCCGAACATACCAAACAGAGCTATTCAGTAGTGCTATTGCAGGGGTAATTATTATTGTTTTTAGCATATTTATAGCAGTCCAATCGGGTTATAAAACATTGCTGCCCATTTACCTAATCCCCATAGTTCTATTTATATTATACCATCTGCTTTTTGATACAAACATAACACCAAAGGAATTTGCCGATTTTAGCAATCCTGCTGCCCTAATGCTTGGTACAATTATACTAGCCGAAATACAGGAACGGATGCGCTTTAAGGAGTTTTCACTTAAGTATATGTTGAAAGCCGAAAAAGAACGATCCGATAACCTCTATAAAGAAGTACTTCAGAAAACAACGAGCTTAGAGCAAGCCAATACTGAGTTGGAAGCCCAGAAGCTAAGAATTGAACAGCAAAATGATAAGCTGTTTGAGCAAAATAATAGGCTAGTGCAATCGGAAAAAGATTTAAAGAGTTCATTGCAAACGAAAGATAAACTTTTCTCTGTTATTGCTCACGATCTACGTAGTCCCTTTAATGGGCTGGTTGGACTCACAAAGTTGCTATCAGTAAAACCAGAGGTTTTTAGCCCTGAAGAAACGAAGAAGCATATTAATCAGATTCATCATTCCGCCGAAAAGCTATTAATCCTGATTGAGAACCTGCTAAACTGGTCTCGCAGTCAGACAGGTTCCCTAAAGCTGTCGCCGCAGAAAGTTTCTGTTGGTGAAATTGCCGCAAATACCATCAATCTTTGTAAAGTACAGGCCGATGCCAAAAACATTAAGTTCGTTAACGAAATAAGTGACAATGTTTATATTACAGCTGACGTTGAAACCATCTCGACTGTTTTTAGAAATATAGTAACCAACGCAATTAAATTTACTAATGACAATGGTTTCGTTATCTTGAGTTCATACAAGGATGTTAATAAAGTTCATATATTAATATCAGATACTGGCGTAGGAATTGAACCTCAAAAGCTAGAATCACTTTTAAAGGTTGATAGTCGTAAAACAACTATGGGTACTCATAATGAGACGGGTACAGGATTGGGTCTGATTGTATGTAAGGAATTTGTAGAACAGAACAAGGGAGAAATAAGAATAGAAAGTACTATTGGCGAAGGTACTACAGTTACCATATCATTACCATTATCTGAAACATGATTAAGATATTTTGAATAGGTACAATTTAAAGTTATAAATGAGCGAAAAAGAGACTCTCTTAGAAGAATATAAGGCATACAAAGTCAAGAATATACTACACAAGTCGTTTTTAATTGTTCTATTTGTGCTGGTTATTCTCCTGTACTTTTTGTATTCCGATATTTACATAAGAGATGTACCCTTAGGTCCATGGATAATACTCAGAACACTACCAATATTACTAAGCATCCTGTATTTAGCATTAAGCATTAGCCCGTTACGTAGTAATAAGAGGGTAATGCTGTATGCATACTACGCATTACTCTCGTCGTTAATGCTTATGATGCTAGGTATAACCATAAGAACCTACCAAACCGAATTATTTAGCAGCAGCATATTTGGTATTATCATCATAATATTTACCATTTTTATGCTTGCAAAAACGGGGTACAAAACCCTGATGTTACTATATGCAATCCCAATCATTCTTATTGCTACTTACCATTTTATATTTCAAATTCAGGTTAGCACAAAGGAGCTTGCCGATTATGGGAACCCCGTCGTAATAATGCTAGGAGCGCTATTACTTTCCCAAATACAGGAGCGTATGCGGTTTAAAGAGTTTTCGCTGAACTATAATCTCAGTCAAGAAAAAATTCGATCGGACAAGCTTTACCAGGAAGTGCTAAAAAATACTGAGAACTTAGAAGAAGCTAATGTGAACCTTGAGCACAAAACCCATGAAATTGAGGCTCAACGAGACGAGATCCTTAGCCAGCGCGATTTAGTTATCGATCAAAAACTATATATTGAAAGGCAAAACAGAATTATGACCGATAGCATTAGCTATGCACAAAAAATTCAGCAAGCAGTACTGCCCAATTTCGATAGTTTAAAATATAAGCAAAAATATCTCTCAGATTCGTTCATAGTTTACAGGCCTAAAGATCAGGTTAGCGGTGATTTTTACTGGGCCGATCAGATAAACGGAAATATGATTATAGCCGTTGCTGATTGTACTGGACATGGTGTGCCAGGCGCATTCCTTAGCATGCTTGGGGTCTCTTTCCTAAATGAGATAATCAACAGGCAGAAAGAGATGTTACCTGCCCAAATACTTAATCAGCTCAGAAATTACGTGAAAACTACCCTTAAGCAAACTGGTGAGAGATTTGAAGCCAGAGATGGCATGAGCATGGGACTTATAATGATTAGCCCCGATAGAAAGTTGGTACAGTTCGCAGGTTCATACATCCCATTGTACATCTACCGAAATAAGCAATGTACAATATATAAAGCCGATAGAAATCCCATTGGGATACATTACAATGAGATTGAATCCTTTACAAACCATACCATTAACATAGAGGCAAACGATACCCTTTACCTTTTTACCGATGGGTATGCCGATCAGTTTAACGCTTCACTAACAGAGAAGTTTAAAATATCTCGTTTTAAAAAGTTTCTTTCCGAAATTTATGATTTGCCCCTGAGTAAACAGAAAACTATCCTTGAGAACCGTTTTGATGAGTGGAAAGGCGATAATGAGCAAATTGACGATGTAACAGTTGTTGGGCTTAGGCTATAGTCGCAACAACCATTAATTACTATTCATATTTAAAACCTGCGAGCACTATCAAGCTACTTTACACTTAACCCAGATTGGTAATTAGTATAGCCTATCCAAATTTTTTTGAGCATAATGGGGTGATGACATAAAAGCACCGTCATTGGTAGTAGCGAATTATTGATTTAGCTAGGTTTAAAAACGAAAATTTACCCCTGTTAACTTTTCAGATATTTCCCATAGCCTTTGGGCATCGTCTATGCTGTGTGAAGTTTTGCTTGACGTTACCAAAACAGGCGAACCTGCAAGTTCCATAAAGCCTGAAGGACCATAATAATCACCTCCTTTTACGTTTGGGTCAACCGCTGCGCGGATTTGAGGTAAGGCCCCTGAAGCTGAGCTGGGAAGTATCTTTACAATCAAAGGTTTAAGTACGCGAGCCAGAAGTTTACCCTCCAGAAATCTTCCTAAGTTAGTGTACGATGCTCCTGGGTGCGCAGCAACGGCAATGCTTTGAATACTATTCTTCTCAAACAGCCTTTGAAGCTGGTAGGTGAACAGCAGATTGGCCAACTTAGAGCGTGAGTAAGCTTTCATAGGATTATAGCCCTTGCCATTCTCGAAAAGAAAATTATCAAAATTAATTTTCCATTGCTTATGGGCAAGGCTGCTTATTGTCACAACTCTTGAATTGGGGGTGCTAATGATAAGGTTGAGTAATAATCCTGTTAAGGCAAAATGCCCCAAATGATTTGTTCCCATTTGGCTTTCGAAACCATCATTGCTGATTGCGTAAGGATTCATCATGATGCCTGCGTTATTCATCAGTATATCCAAGCGGTTGTATTTTTCCTTAAATGTTTTAGCAAAACCTTCTATTGATGATAAATCCATCAAATCAATAGTCATTAATTCTATGCTGGCTTTAGTCGCAAAGTTCAAAATTTTATCTTTTGCAATTTGGCCCTTTTCCATTGACCGGCATGCAATTATTACCTTAGCATTCTTATGCGCAAAAGCCTTTGCCGATTCATATCCTAGGCCACTATTACCTCCAGTAATAACTATTACTTTGCCCGATTGGTCAGGCATTCTATTTAAATTCCATTTTTTGTTTACCATACAATATGCTGTTTTCCCTTTGTTCTCAATATGTCTTCTAAATCAGTTTGACGTATATTGAAACCAAATGGTTTAGGGAGTGGGTCCATATTATTTTCATGGCCTGCAAATGAGAACCATTATTTCAGAGAGGCGCTGTATAAACATTATTTACCTTGAAAGTGTTTAATATAATGCGTATCTTTACTTTAAATAGTGGTAGCCAGTGCCACTCTAACCAATTCTGGGGCAGATACCGAAAAGCCAAAGAGTAGGTGAAATTAAAAGCATGAATTATGAAGAGAGTAATTATTCTTTTTAGCATTCTTTTTTTAGTTGCCATATGCGCTCAGGCACAAGTTAACCCAAGAACAATAGGAGTTAGGCTTGGAGGTGGTAGCGCTGGTAATGGCGGTGAAATATCGTACCAGCATGGTTTAGGCGATGCTAATAGGCTAGAGATTGGCGCAGGATTAAATGTGGGTGATAATGTGAATGCTCTGGGTTTTGCAGCGGCTTACCATTGGGTTAAGAATATTGATGGTGGCTTCAACTGGTACATTGGTCCAGGCGCTGCGTTTAGTATGTTCCAGGCTAGCAATGCCGATGATTACATTGGATTATCTGTTGGTGGTCAAATAGGGTTGGAGTATGATTTTACATCCGAGGATGTTCCCTTCCTAATTAGCATCGATACTCGTCCAATGTGGGGGTTTCTTAGCGATGACAAAGGATTTGGCTGGGGCGCTGCCCTGGGGATTCGCTACGTTTGGTAGGTTTGACGGCTAATTTGGATTATAGAAGGGGGGGGATTCTCTAGTTATAAGCTTGCCGTAATGATATGGTAGCAGAGAATTCCCCTTTCTATTTAGAAGCAAGGTTCTATCCTGCATAAAAATAGTTTCAGCAGCACCAAATGTTTTAACTCCTTCGTAAATGCTAATATCACAATTGGAGTGATGTGTCTTTGCTGAAATGCGTTCTTCTTTATTCGGATTCCATAAAACGATATCAGCATCGGAACCTACGGTAATCTCACCCTTCTGCGGGTAAAGTCCAAATATTTTTGCAGCTTGAGTTGACGTTAGGTTAACAAATTGGTTAAGGTTAATTCTCTTCTCCAATACACCGTAGGTGTAAAGCAAAGCCATGCGATGCTCCACGCCGCCTGCGCCGTTGGGGATTTTTCTAAAATCATCTCTGCCAAAATCCTTCTGTTTTTGCGTAAACGGGCAATGGTCGGTACCAATGGTTTGTATAGTACCATCGTTCATGGCGGTCCATAGGGCTTGGCAGTCCTCCTGCTTGCGAATGGGTGGACTTAGCACGTATTTTGCCGTTTCCAGAAAACTTCCTTTGTAAGCTGAGTCGTTAAGCACCAGAAAATGTGGGCAGGTTTCAGCAAAAACCTTCTGATTAGCTGCCTGTGCTTTACGAATATGCTCAATTGATTCCTTAGCAGATACATGAACGATGTACAAGGGGCAGCTTGTTCTATCGGCCATTTCAATTACCCTCCTAACAGCTTCGCTCTCGGTACGCGGTGGGCGAGAAAGGGGATGGTAAAGAGGCTCTGTTTTGCCTTCGGCAAAGAATTTATCACGTAATTGCTCAATCTCATCACCCATTTCAGCATGAACGGTAACCATTCCGCCTGCTCTAGCAACCGCCTGCATAACTTTCAATATGGCATTATCATTCAGCCCAATGGATGCTTTATAGGCCATGTATATTTTGAATGAGGGGAATCCTCTCTTAACGCACTCCTTAATTTCATCCGCTGTTGTATCGCGCCATTCCACGGGGCTTATATGAAAAGAAAAATCTATAAGTGATTCCTTCGCCTCTTCAATGCGGTGCTCCAAAGCCTCAATTAGCGATTGTCCTTTGTTTGGTGTTACAAAATCAATTATGGTAGTGGTGCCACCAAATAGTGCGGCTTTTGAACCTGATAAGAAATTATCGGCAGAGAAACCTGCTGGCGTTGGAAGATTAAAATGAACGTGTGGGTCAACACCACCAGGAAAAAGGTACTTACCAGTTGCATCAATTATTTTATCCTGATTTTTGGCAGAAATACTTTCCTTTACTGCTTTAATTTTGCCTTCAGCAATAAGAATATCGGACTTAAAAGTGCGAGAAGAGGTTACTACCGTTGCATTTTGAATAAGAATGTTCATTCTTCCACATTTTTCACTGGATACTCCAGCTATAAATTGTTACGGAAAATGTTGGTGGGGTGCTATACCAACTCTTTTTCCAACATCCCTCTTTCGTTCTCAACAAAACCTAACTTTTTAAGGTATTTCTCATGATGCTTGCTCGATTTGCTGGCAACCACCTTGGTGAATCCTGCTTCAATAAATTTATTCCTAAGGTTATTGTACACGAAGCGCCCGTTTTTAAAATCGCGATACTCTGGGATGACAAAGTCAAGCCCAACTTTTAAAATATTCTCTTCGTGCCTGTGAGCAAGAAAAACTCCGGCAACCGACATGTTTCTTAAGATAAAGAAACTTACAGTATTTACTTCTGGCTTGTATGTAAAGCCAGGGAAATATTTTTGTATTTCACTGTCGTGAAATGAGAGGAAGCGTAAAAGATAACGGTTGTCGTTCCTAATTTCAAGGGTTTCGAACACCTCCTTTTTTGAGAAGATGCTAATTAGGTAGTAAATATCCACAGCAACAATGAAACCGTTTAATATGCCAACGGGTAGCGAACCAATTAAAAAACCGTAGGTGGAGAACAAGGCTGCGCCAATCAGGTTTATAACCCTGAATTTTACAATGGAACTCATTGCCATTGAGAGTGCTATGATAACAGAAGCCAGATAACCTATCCATTCAAGTATGCTAATATCTTCGAACATAATAATAGTTTAAAAATTTTAACAAAGATAGTGAAAAGTTAGGATTTACATTAACCGTAATGCCCCTCAACGGGTCGTATGGATTAATTACTTTGTGCCTAATGAGGTTCCATTATCTTACCATCAACTCCCAAAGCCTCTTTCCTTGTTTGCGGGCATGCGAAAGGATATCGTCCTCATTAACATTGATAAGCGTTTGGTTATGAACAATAAGCCTCCCGTTTGAAATAACGTGCTGAACATGGTTAGATTTTAGTCCAAAAATAAAATGCCCAAGAAAGTTGCTCTGGTTTATTTCTGTGGGTGTATCGTAATCAAGTACAACAATATTGTTCTCGCCATCACCAGAAAACTCGTTCTTACTTAAGTAACGATGTGCATTTCTAAACCTTTGGTATGCTGAGGGAAAATCAATTGTATCAAAACCTTGCCCAACAAAGAAAGCTGCTTTTGAACTTTGAAGCATGTCACTGTGCATCCCATCTGTGCCCATCATAATATTTTTGCCAAGTCCTTTTCCATTAAAGTATCCTACTTTATTATTCAGGTTACTCTCAGTATTTTGAGCCACCCAGCAGGGTGATTCCTCAACAAGTTTCCTTTCTTCATCATTCAGGTGTAGGCAATGTACCAGAATTGATTTTGGCAGGTTCAGCACACCAGCATCAAAAAATCGTTGCACCACCCTTTTGCCGTATGTTGATAAGCAGTGCTCCTGGTCGTACATTCCTTCCGCAGCATGTACGTGAGCACCTGAGTTATACTTTTTCATTAAATCAACGGCCTTACTCAAGGTTTTATCGCTCACGGTGAACGATGCGTGAAGCCCAACCAAACCCTCATGGTTTTTTAGATACCCCTCGGATTCGTTTAGACCATCCTGGGCTTTATCCATGCCATCGCGGTCGGTAATTTCGTAGCAAAGCAGATGGCTAACACCAACCTTCTCAAAGGCTTTTGCCATAATTTCAAGCGAACCCTTTATGTAGTTGGGCGACGCATGATGGTCTATTACGTACGTTGCACCCGCCTTGGCGCAAGCCATTGCAGTAACCAGCGCGCTAAGCTCAATGGTTTCCTTATCGAGGCATTTATCGAGAGTCCACCAAACGTACTGGAGTATCTCCTGAAAGTTTTCGGGTTGTTTTTTGGGTGCAGGCATCCCTTTTGCCAGGGCCGAGTATGCATGGTGATGCCCCACGGCAAAAGATTTTGTTACCAGCTTGCCTTTGCAATCAATTATTTGGTAATTGACTGATTTATCAATATCCTTAAAATTATTAATAAAATGGATGGACCCATTGGCTCCCTCATCAACAATAATATTTGTATTTGTAAACTCAAGGGTTTCCCAATGGATGTAGGTTGCGTTTTTTAGTAGTATTGGCATAGTTTTTTAGTTGATTGAACACAGATAACACGGATTTTCCATAAGGCGGACAAGCATTATTGATTAACACTGATTTTAAAAAAGTTAGTGCAAATAAGTACTTGAAATTATCTTTTATTAATGCTTTTCCTGTCATTTGTGTAGATTTTTCTACTTATTTGAGGTTTCTTACCAAAATTTAAAAGTAAGCCAACCTCAATATTTGTTGCTTTCAGATAGTTTATTAATTGACATTCGTTTTTCTCGCAAAGTGATTCGGCTGATTTTAGTTCAACAATTACTTTCCCTTCTACAATTAAATCTGCAAAATACTCTCCAACCTTTATGTTTTTGTAATAGACATCAATTTTCTCTTGCTTCAAAACACTAAGCCCTTTACTAAAAACCGATATAATAAGTGCTATAAACTTCTAAACAGTTGCAACATCAATCTAGTTATAACTATATACTGATATATCATTCTTAAAAATCATCAGTGAAAACCAGCGTTATCTGCGTTATCAGTGTTCTATCCTCTTTTTAACGGTAACCTCACCCTTTTCACCCCATCAAAGTTATAGAACGCACATGCTACTGCTGCTGCGGTGGGTACCAGACCAATCTCGCCAATTCCTTTAGCACCGTATGGTCCAACAGGGTCGGTTATTTCTACACCCTTTACAATAATTTCGGGCGTTTCGTGGGCACGGAGAATCTGCAAGTCGCGCATTTTATCGCTAACCAGATAGCCATCTTTCATTGGTAGGTCTTCGGTAAGTGCATAACCAAGCCCCATGTGGACGCCACCATGTATTTGCCCTTCAAAAAGCATGGGGTTCATAATTTTCCCGGCATCGTGTGCTGCCACAATTTTTTCAATATCACCCTTCTCGTTTAAAACACATAGCTGTGCTGCATATCCGTATGAGAAGTGGGTTTTTTGCTCAACGTTTGGTGTTCCGGGTTTTGTGGTCCAATCGCAAACGTATTGCCCCCGGTACGATTTGCCTACTAAACTTTTAAGCGGATGCTTCTTTAAATCCTCCTTTAATGTTTTACAAGCATTAATTATAGCCAATCCTAACAATGCGGTTCCTCTTGATGAGGTGGTCATGCCAGTTTCAATATTTGCGTTGGTATCTACCTCAACACTAACTATATTTGGAGAGATACTGGTTTCCTCACAGAAGGTTTGTAGCGCCATGCTGTGAACCCCTTGCCCCATCTCTGTCCAGCCATGCTTAATAAGCACTTCGTTTTCTGAGATAATATCTATAATGACTTTTGATTCGTCCACCATGCCATTGCCTACGCCTGAGTTTTTTATGGCGCAGGCAAGCCCTGAAAATTTTGCGCTATAGAAATCATCCTTAATCTTTTCGAGGCAGGCACGTATTCCAACGCCAGTAACCTTTTGCCCTGTGGATGTTGCAAGCCCATCAACAAGGGCATTGTTGTAACGGAATTTCCAGCGGTCGAAGCCCGCTTGGTAGCAAATATCATCGATGCTGCTTTCTAGTGCAAATGCTACCTGATTAGCACCAAAACCACGCATTGCCCCGCAGGGAATGTTGTTGGTATAAACAGCTTTTGCTTCAATATCAACATTTGGAACAAAGTAGCCTGCTGTGGCATGACCAGCAACCCGCTCAATAACTTTTGCCCCAACTGATGCGTAGGCTCCCGTATCGCCAACCGCTCTTAATTGCAAAGCAACCAACTTACCATTCTCATCGGCGGCCAGTTCCATATCCATAAAAACGGGATGGCGCTTGGGGTGCAAACGGATTGACTCGCTTCTTGAGAGCGAGACCTTAACTGGTTTGCCCATTAAAAAGGAGAATAGCGATGCGTGCCCCTGAACGGTCAAATCTTCTTTGCCGCCAAATCCTCCGCCGTTGGGAACTAGAATTACACGAACCTTGCTCTCGGGGATACTTAAAATGGCTGCAATCTGTTTCCTGTCAACATAAACACCTTGCCCTTGGCTGTAAACCACAACTCCGCCATTATCATCGGGATGGGCAACAGCAGACTCTTTTTCAAGGAATGCATGCTCAATACGTTGTGTTTCGAACCTTCCTTTGGAAATATATTTTGCATTAGCAAAAGCTTCATTGGCGTTTCCAACAGAGAATCGAGTTGTGTTAAAATTGTTAGGCTTATCGGGGTGAACCCTTTCGCCATCAATAGCCTTAAAAACATCTGTAACAGGTTCTAGCACTTCGTAATCAACCTTGATTAAATCAATTGCTTTACGTGCAATGGCTTCGGTTTCGGCAACCACTCCAGCAATTACATCGCCAATATATGATGTGGTTTTGCCTTCGCCAACCATTACTGATTGGTCTTTAAGTATCAACCCAATTTTTTTATCTCCGGGGATATCGGCTGCGGTAAATACCCTATGAACACCTGCTAGTTTTTCAGCCTCTGATTTGTTGATGCGTTTAACAATTGCTTTTGGATAGTCGCTAAGTTTGAGTACACCATACAGCATACCTTCAAGATGCATATCCTCGGTGAAATTACGTTTGCCAATGGCCGTTTCGTATGCACCGTATTTTGGGTGTGGCACGCCAACTTTCCCGGAAGTTTGGGTTAACTCCACAATCTTTTTATTGCTAAGTGCATCAGCAGCCATCAGCATTGATTTCTCAATATTCTTATACCCTGTGCAGCGACAAATGTGAGGTTTTATTGCTTTTCTTATCTCGTTAATGGTTGGGGTTGGATTTTTTTGAAGTAGAACTTTTGTTCGAACAATAAATCCGGGAATACAGAAACCACACTGAACAGCACCACCGTTTACAAATGATTTTGCAATGGTATCCTTCACATAATCGGGAAATCCTTCCATTGTGAAAACTTCGGCACCCTCCAGTTTGCTCATTTTTAAAACGCAGGCCAATTTCGCCTTGCCGTTAACCTCCACAGTGCAGGCACCGCATACGGCTTGTCCCGAGCATCCATCTTTAGCTGCTGTTAAGTGCAGGTCGTTTCGTAAAAAATCGAGTAGTGTGCGGGTTGTATCGCCTTTGAATTCAATTGGTTTTGCGTTTAAACTGAATGAGATCATATTAAATGCTTTTGGAATCGATCTAGCTTATCGCCTTTCTACTTTTATTAAATCTCGTAAGCAAATGCAGCATAAAAGGCTGATGCATCTACTAAGTCGCTAATGGGCACCTTCTCGTTGGGGGCGTGCGCAAGAACCTCGTTCCCCGGCCCGAAACCGATTATAGGTACTCCGTAAAGTCCATTAATTGTAACTCCATTGGTTGAGAAGGTCCATTTATCAACCTTGGGTGCTTTCCTGAACAGCTCTTTGAATGCGCTAACGCCGGTTTGAACTATTGGATGTTTCTCGTCAATTTTCCAGGTTGGGTAATACTTCTCCATCCCGTACTTAAGCCCGGTAAAGGATGTTTCGGAGTATTCCAGAATCTCAACTTTGGCATTCATCCCTTTGATGATTTCGTTAATTTCAGCAATAGCAGACTCCTTGGTTTCTCCCCAGGTTAGGCGTCTATCTAGGTGAATTCGAGCGTAATCGGATACAGCACAAAGCGATGGGCTGCCCGAAACGATTTCTGAAATGGTTATGCTGCCCTTCCCCAGAAAGTCGTCAACCTTCAGGTTCTCATTTAACCTTTCAATATCAAGAGCTGCTTTGGATGCCATGTAAATGGCATTTTTTCCTCGTTCAGGGGCTGAACCATGTGATGAAATGCCGTAAAAGTGAACGTGCATCTCCATTCTTCCCCTATGACCTCTGTATATGTTAAGGTTTGTGGGTTCTGTGCTTATGGCAAAATGAGGTTTAATACCCTCCTCTTCAACAAGGTACTTCCAGCAAAGGCCATCGCAGTCCTCCTCAATAACGCTTCCTACAAAATATATGGTAAGGTCTTTGTCAAAACCAAGCTCTTTAAGTATTCTCCCAGTGGTTACAAATGCTGCCGGTCCACCTTTTTGGTCAACAGAACCGCGACCATGCACAAATCCATCCTTTATCTCGCCACCTAATGGGTCGAAGCTCCAGTTTTCGGGAAGACCAATGTCAACGGTATCCATGTGCCCATCAATGGCCAGAATTTTCTTTCCATTTCCAATTCTACCGATAACGTTACCCAGTCCGTCCATACGAACCTCATCAAAGCCTGCTTCCTCCATTTGGCGTTTAAGTTCGAGTTGAACATTTTTTTCGTGCAAACTTAACGACTTATGCTTAATTAATTTAGAGAGGTTGCTTGCGGTGTAATCCTTGTACTTTTCAGCTAATTGGTAAATTCTTTTATAAGTATCATTCATATCAAAATAGATTTTTTAATGTAATCCATAAAGATATGAAATTTCGAAGATTCCAGCTAAGAATAGGCTTGAAATATGATTTTGACTAGGTATTAACGATAAATCCTTTCACGATTAAGGATTCCTTGATATTTTCGGGCGTTTCGGTTATGTTCATTAAGCGTTTTGGAAAAAATGTGGTAGCCAGAAAAATCGGGGCTTGCTGAAAAGTAGAAGTAGTTATGTTTCTCGTAGTTTAAAACAGCATTAATTGACGAGATATTTGGAGCATTAATTGGACCGGGAGGTAATCCGCGATGCTTATATGTGTTATAGGGAGAATTAATGGTAGTATGTTGCTTAAGGACTCTTCGAATAGTAAAATCATTCAGCGCGAATTTAACGGTAGGGCATGCCTGAAGAGCAATACCTGTATTTAGACGGTTTATAAATACACCGGCAATTTTTGGGAGCTCATCAGCTTTAATGGTTTCTTCCTGCACAATGGATGCAATTATTGATACGCCTACTCGGTCAAGCCCAGCCTCCATCGCTTTTTGATCCTTGGCATCTGTCCAGAATGCTTCGTACTCCCTTTTCATACGGTTGAAGAATCCTTTAGCGCTGGTATTCCAAAAAATTTCGTAGGTGTTTGGAATAAACATGGCAATAAAGGTTTCCTTGGTGAAACCATATTCATTTGGTATGCTATCTGACAGAAAAGCATTTACAATTTCAGCAGAGTCGGCTTCAATCTGATTTGATATTCGTTGGGCAAACTGTTCCGGTGTTCTAAAGCCTGTAAAAGTAACTTTTACAGGAGTTTGTAGGCCTGCACGGAGTTTGGTAACTAACGTTTTATTGTTCATACCATCTTCTAGCAGATACCTGCCAGGCTTAACGCTGTACGGGTAGCCCATGCGGGAGCATACCCATTTAAAAGATTCCATATTTATAATATAATCTGTGCTATCAAGGATTGATAACACATCGGAATAATTAGAACCAGTTGGAATGTGGATGTATGTCTGTTCATCTTCTCCAAGATCTATATTCTGGGCAAACATTTTTTTATAAATAACGTAACCGAAGTAGCCTCCAATTAGCAATAGAAGGGTAGCTAATATAATAGAATATTTAATAATCGTTTTGTGAAAATGCTTTGCCATGCTGTTATGGTTTAAATTATGTGCAAATATATAAAAGCAAGTTTATTTTGTATTAGCAAAATTGTTAAGTAATGTTGCAAAATTAAATTTGTATAATTTTTCCTATTATCCTTGTGGTTTAAGAAATCTTTTTTACATTATTATTCAAGGGCTTTGTGCTGGAACAATGATTGACAATATTTACAATGTTTTTAATTATAAAGTTTACAACTTATATGAAAAGGGTCACGTTAATAACAATACTATCAGCAATTTGGTTCAGTGGGTATACATTAGATACTCCAACAATTAGTACTCCTGCAAATAATGCTACGAACCTGACACCTGATGTTTTACTTCAGGTAAACAGTGTGTCAGGCGCTACTAGTTACGAATTTGAGTTGGATGTCAATGAAGATTTTTCATCTTCAGTTATTTATGTAAGTAGTACTAGAAGCTATAGACCTGGTAATTTAATGTATGGACAAACATACTACTGGCGGGTTAAAGCGAAAAATGATTCTGATGAATCTGACTGGTCGGAACAGTGGCCCTTTTCAATTAATGAATATGGCGCTACCCCTTCTAACCCCTCAAATGAAGCTATTGACAGACCAGTTGAGTTAACGCTCTCAGTGAACAAGGTTTCAGGCTCCACCACCATAGAGTACGAGCTGGATACGCTGCCCACGTTCGATTCGGGGAACCTCCAAACGTACGACCATAGCGACAGTTACAGCGGAAAGATCATCTCGAACCTCGACTACGGACAGAAGTACTACTGGCGTGTACGCGGCTATCATGCCGAGGATGTTTCCGAATGGTCAGAGACGCGCGAGTTCACCACCGACACATTGGGAGCAAGGCCTACGAGCCCCACCAATGGAGCAGAAGAAAGACCTGTAAGGCTAACGCTCTCAGTGGATAGGGTTTCAGGCTCCACCACCATAGAGTACGAGCTGGATACGCTGCCCACGTTCGATTCGGGGAACCTCCAAACGTACGACCATAGCGACAGTTACAGCGGAAAGATCATCTCGAACCTCGACTACGGACAGAAGTACTACTGGCGTGTACGCGGCTATCATGCCGAGGATGTTTCCGAATGGTCAGAGACGCGCGAGTTCACCA
>JBKHAH010000131.1:0-5899 GCA_046542995.1 Bacteroidales bacterium | reverse complement strand
TTGTAATATTTTACTTGCACCCCGTTAGCTTATGGCCATGCCCGTTATACAAAAGCCTGACTGCTTTTGGGCAGTCAGGCTTTAAAGGTTTTGGAATGTTTAGTTTATGGTTAGAAAGTTAGCTTAAGGTTTAGAAGCAAAGTGCGTTTAGGCTGAGGGAGCCTTGAATTGTACCAGCCCTCGCTACCGCTAATGGTCTCATTTAAGCTGCCGTTAGCTAAGAAAACAAAATTTTCCCCTGCAGTGGCATCACGATAACCTGGGTGATAGTAATCGGCATTAAAAATGTTATACCCTTTTATACCAATGGAAAGCCCCTCGAATAAAAAGTTTCTGTACGTAATAAATGCATCGGAAACAAAATGTGAGCCAATTTTATCAATGGGGTTTGACTCCACGGTCTCTATTTCATCGATCCACCTATTCTGGATACTCACTGAGAAATTCTTTGTAAAGTAAGCCGTTAGGATTGCTCTAACTTTTAATGGAGCCATGTTCCCTGTTGGTTTCCAGCCTTCCCCATCATCCTTGTTCTCCTCAGAATTAATATACGATATGTAAATATCGCCATTTAGCCTGTGGATAAATTCAACGGGGTTATTAACATATACCTTACCAGCATACTCAGCTCCAATCATCCTTCTTTCACCTATATTCTCAGCACCTGCAATAACGTTGTAGCCCTGATTATAAAAAACATTCAAACTGTTGGACAGGATGCCCTTTGCATAGCCAATAGTACCCTCAAATGTTTGAATACGTTCAGGCTTTAAATCAACATTTGAGAGGCTACCCTGCCATCCACCATATAAAATACGAGCAGTGGGCTCTAAATAAGCCTGGCCATAAAAGAATTTAGTAATCAGTCCGTTTACAGGCTCATATACTGCCCCTAAACGAGGGTTGAAAACGTCTCCAAAAATACTGTTATGGTCGTACCGAACCCCTGCAAATAGATCAAGACTCTCTAATGGTGAGAATTTTACTTGCGCATACGTTCCCTTATCCTGCATCATGAAGTGATTGTGCTGCGTGATTTCTCTTTGAGGGAGCGAGGGAAAGGGATACGAAGCTAATGAGTCGCTGGGGAAGAATGGGCCGTAAATCTCATTATAAGCTCCCTGTAAAACTCTGCGATCATACTTTAGACCAAAGTTAACAGACAGGTTCTCGCTATGCGTGTAGGCAAAATCCTGAAAAAACGAAACTGACTGGTTTGTTGTTTGCCAGTAGCTGGCATCGACGCCTCCACTATACCTTTCGAGGAACAATGAGTTGGCTGGGTGACCGCTTTGGCGAAAACGAAGCAACGTTTTAGAGTGTATGGGACGATCTGAGTTTTGCTTATTAAGCTGAGTTTCGTAACGTGCAAAGTAGGTTTGCTCATCAAACCCCCAGCTTCTTGCATTAAGCACCTTGTCGCCGGGCCATTCGGCACCATACCCTGTTTCGTAAAGAAAGTTAATAAACCCTACTGTAACACCCTTATAGTTTACCGAACCGGAAGCAAAATGGGCGTTGATTGGACTTTGATAGCCCATAAAGTCAGTATCGGCAAATGGGCCCCACAGCTGGGTATCGTCATAAAGCCTTGAGTCGAGAGCCGGAGTGCGATCTGACAAGTTATAGCCATCGGTATCGTAAAACCTACCAGTAAAGTTAATGTTTACATCATTAATTGTTTTGTTATAGTTTACATCCACAGCAGACGTGTTGTTTTGTCCAACGTGCATGGTGGCTGTGGATGAATCATCCTTTTTTGTAATGATGTTAATAACACCAGCAAAAGCGTTTGGCCCATAAACGGCCGATGCTGGACCATATACCACCTCAATCTGCTTAATATTAGCTAAAGGGTACATGGCAAACAGGTTCATATTGTTGCTGTATAAATGATTCATAGAAACACCATCAATCATAAGCAACATCTGATCGCTTGTTTCCTTCCTGTAGCCCCTAGCGTACAAGTAGTAATTATCATCACCAAAGGCTCTTGATAAATCAAAACCAGGCAGGTCGTTAAGCACATCATACATTTCAGTATAACCCCGTTCCTCAATATCAGCAGCGCTCACAATAATAATTGTAGCGGGAGCCCTGCTTAACGACTCTTCCACATTGGATGCTGAAACAATCCTAACATCCATCAACTCCTCCAGGGATAAACTAAAGATGTCTTCCTCGCTAAGCGCATCCTCTGAATCTTGCGCATAAGTAGTTTTAAATAAAACCATTAATAAAGCGCATAAAAAAATAAAGGCATTCTTTTTCATAACTATTGGTTTGTTGGTTAGGGTTGCAATATATTATAGCTAAACAACAATGTCAATTATGCAGCAATGTATATCTGTCGATTTTTGACGAACAGGTGTAAAACGAGTGTTAAATAAGTTTTTCTGTTGATACCTGACATTTGTCTTGTTCCAATTAAACTAAAAACATACTTTTGCTATCTTATTAATAGTTGAAACAATCAGAATTATACTTAAACATACTTTACAATGAAAAGAATACTTGTAGTTGGTGCCGGTGGGCAAATTGGCTCAGAATTAATACCTCATCTTCGTGAAATTTATGGAAATACGAACGTGGTTGCTTCAGACATTAACTGTTGCACTTGCAAAAAGTTGGGTGAGGACGGCCCTCTTGAGGAGTTTGATGCGCTGGATACTAACCGTTTTATTGAGATTGTAAAAAAATATAAGGTTGATACCATTTTTAACATGGTGGCGCTGCTTTCGGCAACTGGTGAGAAGAATCCGCAGCTGGCGTGGAATGTTAATATGGGCGCACTCTTAAATTCGCTTAACATTGCTGTTGACAACAATTGTGCTGTGTTTACGCCCAGCTCCATTGGCGCTTTTGGTCCATCAACACCTAAAGACAATACGCCTCAAGATACCATAATGCGCCCCACAACCATTTACGGCGTATGCAAAGTATCTGGCGAGATGCTTAGCGACTACTACACGCAACGCTTTGGCATTGACACGCGTAGCGTTCGCTTCCCTGGTATTATCTCTAACGAAACACTACCCGGTGGCGGTACAACAGACTATGCCGTTGAAATTTATTACGAAGCAATAAAAAGCAAGAAATTTACCTGTCCGCTTCCCGAAGGCACATACCTTGATATGATGTACATGCCCGACGCTCTGGATGCATGCGTGCAACTTATGGAGGCAGACCCTGACAAGCTGAAGCACCGTAACAGCTTTAACGTAACGGCTATGAGCTTTGAGCCCTCTCAAATTATGGCTGCAATCAAAAAGCGAATTCCAGAATTTACCATGGATTACGATGTTGACCCTGCCAAGAAAGCCATAGCCGAAAGCTGGCCAAACTACATGGATGATAATAGTGCTCGCGAAGAGTGGGGCTGGAATCCAAAATGGAACCTTGAAACAATGACCGATGACATGCTTAAGGTTATTAAGGAGAAGCACGAGAAAGGATTAATATAGAAAGAAAGGTGTTTTAACAAACCCAATCTATCAACAATAGTTTTACTAATTAGCGCCACGGATAAGTTTCGTGGCGCTTTTTGTGGTATTAATTATGCCGGAAACAACCCTGCTAAATCGGAAGGCCCCAAAATGCTGATTCTTACACTTTCCCTTTAGATGTAAAAGGGTTTATCGGAGTGGACTCAATATAGTGTTTTACGAAGAAAAAAATTATTAGGGCGAAGCGTGGTTGTTACTAAATTTTACAAGCTGCAGGAGTAAAAACGAGACTTACTCCACCCTCATTAACAGTAAGTTCAGCAGACCTCCCCATTATTAGCGTTAAATTCTGCTCTACATGGCCAGCAGGGAAATTGAAGCAAACAGGATAGTCGTACTCATCAACAGCCTCCTTTATTATATCAATGGCTTCCTTGCCAAAGGGAGTGGAGTTATCGTTCATATCCGTCATGCCTCCAACAACCAAACCGGCAATATTCCTTAGTTTCCCGCTTCGTTTTAAGTTCATCATCATCCTGTCGATGTGATAAAGGTACTCGTCGAGATCCTCAATAAAAAGAATCTTACCTTCGGTATTAATATCAGCATCGGTGCCGGATAAACTGTAGAGTATGGATAGGTTACCCCCAACAAACAAACCACTTGCATTGCCAGTTTTGTTATGAGAATGAGGAGCAGCTGTATAAGCAGGGCTTTCACCAAGTAACACTAACTTCAAACTGCTGGTAGCCTCATTGTCTTCTGCATTTTTGGTAAAATTGTATGGCATAATACCATGCAAGGTTTCAACCATAAACCATGAGTTGAGAATGCTATGCAGAACGGTAACATCGCTGTAACCAACTATCCACTTTGGGTCGCGCTGAAGTGCCCTTAAGTTAATATGCTCAAGAATCCTTATTGTTCCATAGCCCCCCCTTGCACAGATTATCGCCTTTACATTGGGATTCTCCAGCATTGACTGAAAGTCGGATGCTCTCTCAGTATCAGTTCCAGCAAACTGATTGTACGACTTATAAATATTCTCCCCCAATAAAACCTTGAAGCCCCATTTCTCAAAGAGTTTTATTGCTGGCTCAACATCATTCCTAGCTACTTTCCTTGCTGGAGCTACAATGGCTATTGTATCGCCTTTTTTTAGAAATGGTGGTGTTATTAGCTCCATTGGGTTTGGTGTAAAAATAATGTTAGTATCTTTGTAACCTATTCATTTTAACTATAAAAATATTCTATTTGTTGCAAAAGACCTGCGAAAGGTCTTGTTTTTTTGAGCAATCCTAAATTTTGTACCATGAACGCATATAAACGTTACTTAATTACCTCCGCCCTACCCTATGCAAACGGACCAATTCATATTGGACATCTTGCAGGTGTTTACATCCCCTCCGATATTTACACGCGCTACCTTCGCCTTAAAGGCGTTGATGTGCTATCGATATGCGGCTCCGACGAGCATGGCGTGCCCATTACAATTAAGGCTAAGAATGAGGGCGTTTCACCGCAGGATATAGTTGACAGATACCATAAGGTTATAAAAAAATCGTTTGAAGATTTTGGGATAACATTCGATATATACTCCCGCACATCCTCTAAAACGCACCACGAGCTTTCTGCTGAATTCTTTAAGAAGCTATACGACAAGGGTGAGTTTATTGAGAAAACCACCGAGCAATACTACGACCCAGAGGCTAAACAGTTCCTGGCCGACAGGTACATAACAGGAACCTGCCCACATTGCTCAAACGACGGAGCGTATGGTGACCAGTGCGAGCAGTGTGGCTCCAGCCTTAATGCCACCGATTTAAAAAATCCTAAATCGACCCTAAGTGGCGCTAAGCCCCTTTTAAAACCAACAAAACACTGGTTCCTTCCATTGGATAAGCATCAGGACTTTTTGGAAAAGTGGATACTGGAAGAGCATAAGGATTGGAAGGTGAACGTTTATGGCCAATGCAAAAGTTGGCTTGACCAAGGGTTACAGCCACGTGCAGTAAGCCGCGATTTAAACTGGGGCGTGCCTGTACCTGTTGAGGGAGGCGAGGGCAAAGTGCTGTACGTTTGGTTCGATGCACCAATAGGCTACATATCAGCAACAAAAGAATTGACGCCAGATTGGGAAAAGTACTGGAAGGACAAGGAAACCCGTATGATTCATTTTATTGGTAAAGACAACATTGTTTTTCATTGCATTGTATTTCCCGCTATGCTTAAGGCAGAGGGAAGTTACATTCTGCCAGATAATGTTCCTGCCAACGAGTTCCTGAATCTGGAGAACGACAAGATATCAACCTCACGAAACTGGGCTGTTTGGCTGCACGAGTACCTTGAGGAGTTCCCGGGCAAGCAGGATGTACTAAGGTACGCCCTAACTGCAAACATGCCAGAGACCAAGGACAATGACTTTACCTGGAAAGATTTTCAGAACCGTAACA
>JBKHAH010000041.1:0-28508 GCA_046542995.1 Bacteroidales bacterium | reverse complement strand
TGGTCCTAAGCGCAATATCAATATCATTATTATGATTGGCAGATAATTCTGCAATAATAAAGGTACTCATCTTATTATATTTCTATTTTGGTAAGCCATCCGTTAATTGTGGTTACCATCCGTGTTTTTTGCATTCAAAAAAAGAGAATACATGTCCTTAATAGCTGGTTCAAGCATCCATCTTTTTTCCCATAAGCAGTACTTCCTAAAAAGAGAAGAGTCCATCAGTATATCATGTCCAGTTTCGGGGGTAGAAAAATCAAATTTTATATTGCCATCATTGCCACAAGTTTTGTTTATAATCTTTGCCAGCTCAAGAACTGAATAAGACTCTGAAGAGCCTAAATTATAAACACCTGAGGGGATATCACAAAACATTGTTTTTAAAATGGCATCAACACAGTCTTTTACGTATAGATATTCAATTCTTGTAGATCCTTCTCCGAAAACCACGAGTGGCTGTTTATTCATAGCCATCTTCATGAATCGTGTAAAGACCACTGAGTCTCTTTCACCAAAACCATATAGCCGGGCAAGTCTCAAACTGATAATATTCATATTAGTTTTTCTGGCAAAAAACAAACCTACTTGCTCAGAAAATATTTTACTTAAGCCATATACAGTTGATGTTTTAGGCTCTTCCGATTCTTTGAATGGCAGTTGATTGTTGGCAGAATATACATTACTTGATGACATCTGAATAACCTTGTTCACACTAGTCACCGAGGCTGCTTTTAACAAGTTTTCAGTTAGTATAACATTAGCTGGTAAAAAATTACTTACTTGCAATGGATCATCGTTTCGTGCAAGCGTTTTAGCAGCTAAGTGTAAAACACAGTCCACCCCATTTAAAGCATTTTGCAAACTTTCTGTAGAATAATCACTTTCAAAAATTTCAACTTGATCAAGAAAACTTGCATGTGGATTTTCTTGAGGTCGCGCAATAACTTTTACATTTAAACCGGGTGTTTCAAGACATTTTGCAACAAGGTATCGTCCCAAAAATCCTGTGGCACCGGTAATAGCAATATTCATAAAGGAGCAGATTTTAATCTGGAACTGAAGCTTTCAGTTACCAGAAGCAACGGATTATTAATCTTTATATACGTAGTAGCCAACTACTTCTAATTTCCCATTAATAGGCTGCACTTTTTCTCCGTCTTTATATCGGTATTCTTTATATACTGTTGACTTAGGAACCGGATTTTTTTCTATTGAAAAGGTCTCGCCTGTGGGCATCTGATTGAACATAAGGGTATACTCAGGCTGATTGGGAATATTACAAGGTAATGCTTCTCCGGCATCTTTCCCAATAAGGCAGTTTATAGCATACGCTCTTAAATCGTATGATCGTGCATGCAGTAAAAGCCTCCAAATATGACAGCCGTCGAGCCGGGGAGCCACTTCGATTATTTTTGGTCCCTGTTCAGTAGCCACCATTTGAATATATAATACAGCATTTTTTATCTGTAACTTCTCAACGAGTTGTTCCGTCATCTTAGCCGCTTTCATAACAGTATCCCTATCAATATTTCTACAGGGAATGGCATGCCCCTT
This sequence comes from Bacteroidales bacterium, assembly GCA_046542995.1. Lineage (GTDB taxonomy): Bacteria > Bacteroidota > Bacteroidia > Bacteroidales > Tenuifilaceae > Perlabentimonas. The sequence continues at coordinate 26,951 of JBKHAH010000041.1, read as the reverse complement.
GGGCAATCCAAATAAATGTGTTCCGTGAACATACCTTTCAGTAAACTCGTTGATTAGAACCTTGCCATTTTGTACAATCATATTAGTACTAAATTCCACTCCCTTTAGGTATTCTTCTATTATGGCTGTGTTGGAGGAAGAACTTTTTAATGCCGCATTTAGCGTTTGTTCAAATTCTGATTTATCGGCAACAAGGCTTACACCTCTCTGTCCTTGCGAATCAACAGGTTTAACTACACAAGGGAAAGCATTCCAATCCTTTGCTTGGTTAGTATTAGCCACTTTTCTATACTCTACGGTGCTGATGTTATGATCATTTAAAAATTGACGTAACCTATCTTTGTAATGGAATAAATCAATAAAGTTGGAACTTGCCAATACAGGCAAATGCAATGCTTCTGAAACAGCCGTGGCCGTTCGAATATTGACATCTGAGGATACAGAATACACTATATCAGCATGAATTGCGGTGGCTAGCACTTTCACTGCCTCCACATCAGTGGTATTTACCAAGTGAAATTGGTGTGCTAAATCACAACCAGGACCCTCTTTTTTGTGCCCACACGAATGTACCTGCCATCCCGATTCTTTCAGGAAGTTTATTATATCTGCTTGTCCAGCATTGGTTCCAAGTATTAAGGCTGTTTTTCCCATAAGTATGTTTATTGTTTTCTTTCTGGGTTTTTTGCTAATGGGTAAACTGTGAATGTATCAGTTGGTCAATTTGTTCTTTAACCCTAAAGACACCTAATCCATCAACAGCCCGCATTCCCTTCTCCGACATCTCTTGAAGCTTTGTAGTATTGTCTAATAACAGTTTTAAATATGAAGTTAAATCCTCTTGTTGTAACTTTTCAATTTTACCCATGTTTATTGCACAATCCAATTTATCCCAACCCTCAGCATTCATGTTCTGATTGTCTGCGATAACACAGAGCAGCATGGGCATACCCATGCAGGCCGCCTCATAACTTAATGTTCCAGAAGCAATGATGCCCAAGTCGGCCTGGCGCATGTGTTCTGGCATGTTTTTGGTTCCTGGTATATGTATAAATTGCTCAATTGAAAAACATAGCTTCCTGACAGTTTCAAAATCAGGATGGTTCTCTCCAACAATGACTTCAACAGTCATATCGTTTAATGGGAAGGTTTCTAAGAATTGCAAAATCTTTAAGCTTGCTCCCTTATCATTGCCGCCACCCATGCAAATCAAGATATTTTTTAATGATGTTCTTACCTGTAACCCTTCCCTTGCCTTTGCAAACCCATAGTCCATAATGGCGTAAGATGTACCTAACAATAATAAAGCATTGGGGTTTTTAAGCAATGGTTTATAAACTTCATGGGTAGCAGAGGGACTAGCATGTAAAATTGCATCAGCATATAAGTTAGATATACCGTGCGAGTCGAAAAGGAGAAATCTTATTCCTGCATCGGCAATGGTTTTTTGATAATTATCATCCAATGAGTAATGATCGAGAATCAAAAACACGTCATTACCTGCACAATATGAGATAATGGCCTCCACATCCTTTTTCTTTGGTATTTCTGGTTCAAAAAAATCAAACCGTATATCATCATTGCTGTTGAGCCTTTTTTCGAGAAAGGATTCTACCTTTTGTTGGGAATCTGTCTTCACCCAAAAGGTAATGTTGTATTCACACCCAAATGAATTGGCTAAAGTTACGCAGCGTGATAGATGACCCATGCCAAAAATACTACCTGCATCAAGCCGAAAAAGGATCTTTTTTTTATTTGGGTGCATTAAGATATGCATATTTTATTTCGGCAAGTATCCAGTCTTCTTCTGTATCGATATCTTGAACTCTGGATTCGGGTATAATGATGCCACCTTTGTTTTTGCCGGTAAGTCCCCTATCAAAAATGAACCAATAAAACTGACCGGAATCATGATAGGCAGGTTCCAAATCCTGTGAACGGGTGCGTGCATGTTCGGGATGCATCATCTCTACCTTACCTTTCTTATAAGCAAGCGCTCTTTGAATAGGATATGAAAATCTTACAATGGGGCGCAGCGAGTCGAATTGTCCCTTTAAAAAAACATTATAGGCTTCTTCTAGATTTTCCTTGGTAAGCAGCGGGCAAGTAGGAAGGATGCAGCAAGTATAATCAAAATTCCGGTTGATATTTTTGTATTCATCAATAACTTCCCTTATCGCATCAGCGAGAGTGGCATGATCATCTGCATTTTCCGTACTTCTCAGAAATGGCACTTTTGCGCCATACTCTTTGGCTATCTTGGCTATTTTGGGATCATCGGTTGAGACCATTACTTCGTTGAATAGTTGACTATTGATGGCCGCTTCTATGGAGTATGCAATAATGGGTTTACCCAAAAAGGGTTTGATGTTTTTTCCGGGAATTCTTTTGCTGCCTCCCCTCGCAGGAATGATGGCCAGGTTATTGGGCATAATATTGATTTATACAATCAATTACAAATTGCTGTTCTCTATCTGTTAAACTGGGAAACATGGGTAAACTGAGACAGTGTTCATAATATTTTTCTGCTGCAGAGAAATTACCGGATTTCCATCCAAACTGCTTGTAGTAAGGCATGGTGTGAACAGGAACATAATGCACTTGGGCAAAGATATTATGATTTCGAAGGTGTTGATAAAGTCCTGCTCTGTCCTTCACCTCAATAATGTATAGGTGGTATGCATGGCCTTCTATACTTCCCGATTGTCCGAGGATATAATCTTTGTTTGTAAATGCCGTTGCGTACTTTTGGGCAATAGCTCTACGTCTTTCTACTCCTTTCTCAGCCCTTTTTAGCTGACTTAATCCAAGTGCCGCTTGCATATCTGTTAACCTGTAATTATAACCAAGTTCCTGCATCTCGTAGTACCATGCACCATGGTTTTCCTGTAATAAGTTGGCATCTTTTGTAATTCCATGCGTCCTGAGCAATAATAATTTTTTGTATAAATCCTCATTATTGGTGGTGATCATACCACCCTCTCCGCAGGCTATATGTTTCACAGGATGAAAAGAAAATATTGCTAAATCTGCCATCTGCCCGTTGCCGCAATTAACCTTATTGCCTTTGGATGTTTTCATAAATCCTCCGGGGGCATGGCAGGCATCTTCAATAATTTTACAACCATATTTTTGAGCCAACTTTTGAAAGGCTTCCATATCGGCAGCTCTTCCTGCAAAGTCAACCGGGATAATTGCTTTATAAGACCCAACAGGTGCCTTTTGTAATATTTCCTCAACCATTACTGGATCCAGTAAATAGGTTTTTGGGTCGATGTCAGCAAAAACAACCTCTCCACCGGCGTACCTTACGCAATTTGCACTTGCTGCAAAAGTGATGGGCGTTGTTATTACCTTGTCTTCTGCTTGAATATCTATTGCCAAAGCGCACAAGTGAAGAGCCGCGGTACCGTTGGCTACTGCCACGGCATACTTTGATCCAATATATTGCGCAAAGGCTTCCTCAAATTCCTTTATTCTAGGTCCTTGGGTTAAAAAGTCTGACTTAAGTGTTTCAACTACAGCGTTTATGTCTTCTTCACTAATTTGTTGTCGCCCATAAGGTATTGATTTCATTTAATATTCCTGCTTTAATGGTTTTATTCAAAAGGTTTGAAGTTCGGGTCAACATATTTTTTGATTAGATCACGCATTTGTTCCACATCCAACCATTCGGTATTGGTTCCGGAATTATACTTAAACCCCTTCTCAACCTCCTTAGCATTATAGTGCTCAAGATATTTATTTTTCTTGGCATCTGAGGGCAAAATGGCGTAATATTTATCGAATTCAATGGTATTATATGAATCACTATCGGTAATCATTTCTTCATGTAGTTTTTCTCCTGGCCTAATTCCAACATATTCCAGATCGGCATTGGGCGCAATAGCTTTAGCTACTGTTTCAATGTTGTAAGACGGAATTTTTGGAACAAATAGCTCGCCACCAATAGCATTTTCAATGGCCCATAAAACCATTTCTACACCTTCTTCAAGAGATATGTTAAATCGGGTCATGTCTTTATGTGTAATGGGCAAGGTTTTGTTAGTCTTTGCTTTTTCCATGAAAAAGGGGATTACCGAACCCCTTGAACCCATTACATTACCATACCTGACTGCAGAAAAACGAATATCTCTATCCCCTTTTATATTATTGGCGGCAATAAATAATTTATCGGATACCAACTTGGTGGCTCCGTAAAGATTAATTGGAGCAGCCGCTTTGTCTGTGGATAATGCTACTACAACTTTAACACTAGAACCCAAAGCAGCATCTACAATATTTTGTGCACCATTGATGTTGGTTTTGATAAATTCATCCGGATTGTATTCACCGGCAGGTACATGTTTCAGCGCAGCTGCGTGAATAATGACATCAATTCCTTGGCAAGCCCTCTTAAAACGAGGATAATCTCTCACATCACCCAGGAAGAAGCGTACTTGGGGAAACTTATCCTTTGGATAATGCATTGACATTTCATATTGTTTCAGCTCATCTCTTGAAAAGATAACTAACCTCTTGACTTTTGGGTAACGCTGTAAAATGGTTTCTGTAAACTTTTTACCGAAAGAACCTGTTCCTCCGGTAATTAATACTGATTTGCCGTTTAACATCTCTAATTTTGTTTTTGTAAATTCTTCCTAATCGAATTAACTATATGCTTAACAATAAGGGTGCCAACACCAACGAAGCCTCCTAGGAAGGTTGCGAGAAATAATATTAATGCTCTTCTTGGCTTACTCCTCTTCACAGGCACGCTCACAGGTTCAAGCATTTTGATTACTGGTGTTTCTTCCTGCACTTTGATTCGAGCCTGCTCTAGTTGCTGAGCAAGGCCATTATATACATTAAATGCAATAGTATATTTATTTTTAAGATGCTCCTCTTTAGTTTTGGCTTCAGCAGATTGCACATTTCTATTGGCATCTTTAAAAACTGCAAGTTCTTTCTGTGCGTGGATGTATTCTTTCTTCTTTTCTTCATGGAGATCTTCAATAAAAAGAAGATCATCTTTAGCTTTTTCTATACGATACTCAGTGATGTAGTTTGATAAGTAATTAACAGCAAAGTCTGCTATTTGAGCAGTAATAAATGGATCATCAAATTCTGCAGAAACACTTATTACACCATTTTTCTGATCGATTGAGGCGCTAATTTTGTCTTGTATATCTTCTATTGTCTCAAATTGTTCTTTTGTCATTCTGGTCAGTTGCGCATGCATTAAGTCAAGTTTTTCTTCATTAATTTCTCCCTTCCCTCTAATCCAATTCGAGATTGTCCATGGGAGGCCAATGGTGTATTTTTTTACTCCGCCAAGCAAGGAACCCTTGAAGTGTTCGTTTAAGTACTCAAAAACTGTTATATCTATAGACTTATTATCTGTTTTGAGGGTAACCTTATATTCTAGTAATTCCAAAAAGAATGGGGTGCTTTCAAGAACATCAGGGTAGAGCATGGGACCAATGGCATCAGCTCCCTCTCCCATGGGCAGGGCAAAACCACCTAGTCCGCTGAACTGACTCAATAATGCAGAGGCTCCCCCTAAGTCGTTAGATTTTGTTTCAGGAAGCAGCTTGGTTTCAACGCTGTACTGCTTAGGACTCGTAAGAGCTATAATAAGACCAAGAACAAAGAAAGCGCCGGTAATCTTAAGTATTAACTTTCTGCCGCTCCAAAGATGGCGAATTATTTCGATAAGATCTATCTCGCTAGAGGTATTGGGTTTTGAATTTTGATTGTTCATGCTTTTGGCTATTGATATTAACTTTTGGCTATTGGCTAAAAGCTAATAGTTAAATTGATTTTCTGATTTTTGTAACGAGTGAATTTATTTGTTTTTGTAACGTATTTAAGTATTTGAGTTGTGTATTCAGTTTTTCATCTGCCATACAACCAATTTCTTTGGTAATAATTAGTTGTGTTTTTAATTCGAAGGATGCCCCTTAGGCAGCATTTGATGATATTGATACTGCCCCTCGTTGCATTTTAGATATTAAACCGTATTTTTCCGTAATTGCTAGTTGGCTTGTATGTAAATAGATATCTTTTGCTAATCTTATAGCATTATTCCAAATTTCAAAGTTTCGGAAGTTTATCACTAGTTGTTGGATTTACCTAAAAACCAAAGGCAAATAACAAAGCGCTAGTCGCTAATTGTTTTCAATTAACTAGTTAAAACTCTTTCCTATTGCCCTTACAACGAACCCAATTTTTATCAGCTTCTCGTGATCAAGAATGTTGCGCCCGTCAAAAATGCAGGCAGGTTTTTTCATGGATGCATAGATCTTCTCCCAGTCGTACGATTTAAACTCGTCCCACTCCGTTAGCACCGCAATGGCATGCGCATCTTGTATTGCATTGTACGGGGTATCCTCAACTTTCAGCAGCTCTTCATTCTCTTCTTGTGATCGGGAGTTAAGATAATCAAGATCTGCGTAAATTTGCTTTGGGTTAACTTTAGGGTCGTAAACGTGTATCTGTGCTTTATCATCTAATAGTTGATCAGCCACATATATGGCAGCTGATTCTCTTGTGTCATTAGTATCCTTTTTGAAAGCCCATCCTAAAAAGGCAATCTTTTTGCCCGAAACCGTATTGTAAAGCGTGCTTATTATCTTGTCGGCAAATCTTCGTTTCTGGTAATCATTCATAATGATAACCTGCTCCCAATAGTCTGCTACCTCTTTTAACCCAAGGCTTCTACATATATATACAAGGTTTAGTATGTCTTTTTGGAAACAGGATCCGCCAAACCCTACTGATGATTTTAGAAACTTAGGGCCAATTCGGCTATCTGAGCCTATTGCTCTGCCTACCTCGTCAATATCAGCCTCGGTTGATTCGCAAAGAGCACTAATTGCGTTTATTGAGGAAACCCTTTGTGCAAGGAAGGCATTAGCCACCAATTTTGATAGTTCCGATGACCAAACGTTGGTTAGCAATACTCTATCTCTGGGCATCCAGTGAGCATAAATATCAGCAAGAGCATCCATGGCTGCTTTCCCTTCGGGTAGATGTTGATCCCCTCCAATAAGCACCCTATCACCGTGAAGCAGGTCGTTTATGGCAGTTCCTTCGGCTAAAAACTCTGGGTTTGAAAGCACCTGAAACTTAATTCCGTTACCTGTATTTGACAGGATAGATTTTATAGCCTGAGCGGTTCGTACTGGGAGGGTTGATTTTTCCACCACAATCTTATCCTCTGTTGCAACCTTGGCAATTTGGCGTGCGCAGAGTTCAACAAATTTTAAATCGGCAGCCATGCCCTTCCCTTTCCCGTAAGTTTTTGTAGGGGTATTAACAGATATAAAGATCATTTCTGCCTCTCTAATGCCCTTTTCAATGTCAGTTGAGAAAAAGAGATTTTTACCACGAGTTTTGGCAACCACCTCTTTTAAACCCGGTTCATAAATGGGTAGGTTCTCCAGATTGTCATCGTTCCATTGGGCAATTCGCTGTGGGTTAATGTCCACTACGTTAACTTTTATTTCAGGGCATTCTTGAGCAATAACAGCCATTGTAGGGCCTCCTACGTATCCTGCTCCTATACAGCAAATGTTTTTTACCTTCATTTTCGGAAAACTATTCTAAAGAGAATTCAATATTAAGCAATTTATTTGAGTTATAGTTGCCCAATTATTGTAACAATAACCAGCGCTATGGATGATAGTGTTGAACCAATTGACAGGGTTTCCTGAACGGTTCTTTCCTTTTTTGGCGGTTTTTCTGGTACTATTATTTCTGCTCCGGGCTCAACCTTTGGGTAGGACTTAAATAGGATGTAGTTCCTTGTCCTGTCAACCGAACCGTTAGGGTATATTACAAAAACCTTTGATTTTTTTGCGTTTTCCGCAAATCCTCCGGCACTCGACACGTAGTTTCTTACCCCTCTATTCTTTTGGTAACGAGTTATAACAGGATTGAGTACAGCGCCATTAAGTCTTACTGTTTGAAGTTCTTGTGGTATTTTAATGATATCCCCCTCCATTAAGAACAGATCCTCTGAGCTGTGTGGGTTTTTCATTATGTGTTCCAGATCAATTCCAATGGGTTGGTAGTTGCTGTATGATTCGTTTAAATTCAGCTCGGAGTCATCAATCCTTAAAGAGTCAATTTTCTGAATTTTTTCTTTCTGCTCATCATCTAATTTTCTAAGCAACGTTGCACCTGGCAGGTAACCTTCTGCAGTTATTCCGCCGGCACGACTAATAAGGTCAGAGATTCGCTCATTCTTTTTGATAATGGCGTAGTTTCCAGGGAAAACAACTTCCCCTTTTGCTTCAACAAGTATCTGGTCTGAGTATCCGGGTGAGCGCCTTATAAAAATCATGTCAAAGGGTTCTAACTCGAATGAGGATGCTTGATCTGTTAGTGACAGATTTTCGTCAAGAGGGAAAGTGAAAACTTCAGACATTTTATTATCTGATGCTGTAGAATTTCTGTCCTTTACACTTCTTGCAACTTCTACACGGGCTAAAGATGCTGCATCCTTTAAACCCCCAGCTTTTCTTACAATTTCTCCTAAGGTAATTCTGTCTGCGTAAGGATATTTGCCAGGCTTTTGAACCTCTCCTACAACCCTTACTGACTGCTTTTGTTGTAGTTCAAGAATCGAACTAATATAAACCAAATCTTCTCTTTTTAGCATTATCCCTTCAGAATCATTACTAAGAATATCCTCTAAGTTTACATCAATAACCTCTAGTTTTAGGTTATCTTGTAAACGATAGATTGCTGCTCTATGGGTAAATGCATCCTCTCTCAACCCCTCGGCTTTTTTAATTAAGTCGCTAAGGGTCATGTTGTCGGTTAAGGCGTATTCTCCCTCTCTGAAAACCGCTCCTTTAATGGTCACCCTGTTTTCGTATCTGTCAAGTATTTCTCCAACTTTTATCTCATCGCCATTTTCTAGTAAAAAAGATGAGAAAAGTTCTGAGGGAACGTTAAGGAGTTCTCGTTCTTTATCCGTTTTTCTGCTTACAACCAGCTGCTTGCTATATGCTTCAGAGGTGAGACCGCCAGTGTAGTTAATTAAATCATCAAGGGTCTCTTGCTTCCTCATTTCGTAAATTGCGGGTCTAATAACCTCACCAGTAATTTTTGTCTTGTTTTTAAATGGCTCAATAAAAATAAGATCATTGTTTTGAAGCCGAATGCGTTTAAAAGATTTTCCCTTTATTAGAAAGTCGTATAGGTCTATTGTTGCTATTTCCTCATCGTTTCTAAAAACCTTAATCTCCCTGAAAGTTCCGCTTTCGCTGGGTCCTCCTGCAAAATACAGGGCATTAAAAGCTGTTGCAAAAGCGGGCAGCGTATAGGTTCCAGGGAGAAATGCATCACCGGCAACAGTTACGTTAATACTCCTAATATTGCCTAGAGAGATCTGGGCAAAAGTGTTTGGGTTGGGTCCTTTAAGCCCGGCGTAGATGGAAGAGAGCCTGTTAATAATTAATTCTGATGCTTTTTTAACTGTTTGTCCCGATACCTGAACTGGCCCTAGATTTGGGATTGTTATTTGCCCTTCGGGAGAAACAGAAAGCCTGGCAGATTGTTGCGAGGCACCCCAGACCTCAATTACTATTTCGTCACCAGGTCCTATTTGGTAGTCAGGTGGGGTTGGAATGTTTAAATTGGGCTCAAAAGTTAAAAAAGTTCTTTTAAACAGATTATGACCAAAAATGGTGATGCTATCTTTTTGGACAGGGGGTTTCTCTTCAAAACTTTTTTTGTCAATTTCTGATGTGGTTTCTCTAAGGGGCTGCTGGCTATCTTTTTTTGTTTGTTCTGTTACACCTGAATCTATTGTTGCTATTCTTTCTCTAAGTTTCATAATCTCATCGTATGGCATCCCCCTTGATATGGCCTCGGCTTCTAACTCCTGCATTGACATGCCAGTAGTTTGTGCCCGACTGAGAAACTGACGTACTTGATCATCGGTAAGGTTATCAACATTTATGCTTTTAAAGTCATAACTTCCAACATCAATTTGTTGAGCGTTTGACGTTAAGCCTGATAAGCTAAGAGCAAATATTACTATATGCAAAAACCTAAGCGCTTTCTTCATAACAATTATTTAAGGATTGAACTAATCAGAAGATTATTGTAATTTATAAATTAGATACAGCTTCGCCACGTCAGTCACAGTGATAAGGAACTCAATAACTGAAGAATATTAAGAAAATGCAAAAATAATAAAAGTTTTGTTGATATTATCTTAATACAAAAGAAACATATTTTTTTGTTTGAAATTTATAAGACATAATGCTTATGTTAAATGAATCGTTCATGTGTTTGTAATCATTTTTATTACTAAAGAAAAAACAGCTACTTTTGGCTTGAATTTAGAATATGATAATCAATTTTATAGAATAATGGAAGAGTTAAAACGAGCAGTTGAATTGGCTTGGGAGGATAAAAGTAGCAGAACTAAAGATGCAGCAATTAGAGCCGTTGAAGAAACAATAAAACTGCTGGATAATGGAAATATAAGAGTTGCTGAACCAACTGCAGATGGGTGGATTGTAAATGAATGGGTGAAAAAAGCTGTGGTTTTGTATTTTCCTTCTCGAAAGATGGAGATTATAGAAGTGGGGCCATTCGAGTTTCACGATAAGATACCATTAAAAAAGAATTACGAAAAGTTGGGTGTCAGGGTTGTGCCACATGCAATTGCCCGTTATGGCTCATTTGTAGCCAGAGGTGTAGTAATGATGCCATCGTATGTTAATATTGGAGCATATGTTGATGAGGGAACTATGGTTGACACATGGGCTACCGTAGGTTCCTGTGCTCAGATAGGGAAAAATGTTCATCTTTCAGGTGGTGTTGGTATTGGTGGAGTTTTAGAGCCTTTGCAAGCAGCGCCTGTAATTATTGAGGACGGTTGCTTTATTGGCTCAAGGTGTATTGTTGTTGAGGGAGTTAAAATTGGGAGAGAGGCTGTACTTGGAGCAAATGTTGTAGTAACAAAGTCAACCAAAATAATTGATGTTACAGGCCCATCTCCAAAGGAACTTGTGGGTGAGGTGCCTCCACGCTCAGTAGTTATACCTGGTTCTTACACTAAAACTTTCGCAGCGGGTGAATATCAGGTTCCCTGCGCACTTATTATTGGAGAGCGCAAAGAATCAACCAACCTTAAAACATCACTTAATGATGCTTTAAGAGAGTTTAATGTTGTAGTATAATAGCTATTACCCTAAAATCTTTGCTATTAAAAAATTGTTGTATGCATAAAATTTCAGCAGTAATTATAACCTATAATGAGGAGCGCTATATAGAACAGTGTATTAATTCTGTTAAAGATGTTGTTGATGAAGTTGTAGTTGTTGATTCCCTATCTACAGATAGAACTCGAGATATTTGCAGAAAATTAGGGGTTAAGTTTATTGAGCAAGAATTTTTAGGATACAAAGAACAGAAGAACTTTGCAATTAAACAAGCACAATACAATTATATTCTTTCTTTAGATGCGGACGAAGCCCTGTCAATCGAGCTTAGAAACTCTATACTTAAAGCAAAAATTAGTTGGAAATTTGATGGTTACAAATGCAACAGGCTTAACAACTATTGCGGGCAATGGATGTACCATACCAGTCTCTACCCCGAAAGAAAATTAAGGCTTTTTGATAGAAGAAAGGGGCAATGGGGAGGAATTAATCCCCATGATCGTTTCGAGATGGATGCTAGTGCAAAGGTAGGCTCCCTCAAAGGAGATTTATTACACTGGGTTTACGATACAATTGAAGAGCATATCGCAAAGATAAACCACTTTAGTACCATATCATCTAAGGAGTATTATAAACTAGGTATTAAAGCAGGGGTCGGGAAGGTTGCTTTTCGTCCCCTTTGGCGATTTATTCATTCATACATAATTAAAGCAGGTTTTCTTGAGGGTTACATGGGTTTCATAGCCAGCTTAAATCTGGCATATTTATGCTTCCTGAAATATGCCAAATTGTGGAAGTTGAATAGAATGCAGAAAGAAAATCAGAAGTTAGTAGATACAAGAGTTAGGATTGCTAATGAGGGCTGGAATTTTTCTAAGGCAGGTAATGTTTTAGAGGATAACGAGTATTTAAGCAAAGATAAATTACGTTTCTCCTATCCTGTTTCAGTTGTTATAACTACATATAATCAACCCGAATGGTTAAGGAAAGTACTATGGGGGTTTGAGGTGCAAAGATTTAACAATTTTGAGATTGTTATTGCCGATGATGGTTCCGATTCAAAAACTAAAGTGATAATAAGCGAGTTTGTTAGCAATTCAAAGTTAAGCATTAACCATGTTTGGCATCCGGATGAGGGGTATCGAAAGTGCACAATCCTAAATAGAGCGATTAAAGCAGCAAAGGGGGAGTACCTAATTTTTACCGATGGTGACTGTATCCCCCGAAACGATTTTGTTGAAACGCATATCCGCAGGGCTAATAAGGGCTATTTCCTATCGGGAGGAGCAGTTAGGCTACCACTAGAGCTAAGCAGAATGGTTAATGAGGAGATTGTTAAATCGCAGGTAGTTTTTGAAAGGAGGTGGCTTTTGGAGAATGGCTTGAAAATGAAGTTTAGGAGCACGAAGCTACTTAGAAATAAATGTTTTAGTGCTTTCATGAATTTTATTACAACCGCCAAAGCTACTTGGAACGGAGGGAATGCCTCCGGATGGAAGGATGATTTTATTGCCGTGAATGGTTTTAACGAGGATCTTCAATATGGTGGTCAAGATAGGGAGTTTGGACAGAGATTAAGGAATTTAGGACTTAAGTCTAAACAAATTAGATATTCTGCAACCTGTGTGCATCTTGAACACGGACGACCATACAAAACCAAAGATTCAATAGGGCGTAATAGAGAAATTAGGAGAATGGTTAGAAGAACCAGAAGCATTAAAACAGCCAATGGGATAGAGAGAATTGCTTAATCAGATTTGGGAGTATGCATTTTGCTGATAGAAGTAAATTTTTTATGAATAACGAGCAGGTAGCTTCGCTAATTATTTCTGTTTACGATAATGTAGATAATCTAAAGGTTGTACTCGATAACCTAAAATACCAAACGAATAAGCGTTTTGAAATTATTATTTCAGAAGATGCTGAGCATGAGCGTATGCAAGAATTTCTGGCTGGTTATCAATCTCCATTTCCAATATACCATCTAACGCAGCACGATAACGGTTGGAATAAAAACAGAGCGTTAAATCAGGCAGCAATGTATGCTAAAACTGATTATCTAATATTTATCGATGGAGATTGCGTTCTACACCCAAGGTTCATTGAGTTTCATTTAAAAAAGGCTAACAAGAATTGTTTCGTTGCTGGTAAGCGCATTAAGCTTGATAAGGTTTCAACAGAGTGGTTAATGCAGAGTGAAGCGAATTTCCTTAACTTCCCAAAATACTTAATCAGGAACTACATACGAATGCGAAGGAATGGAGCCCTCTTCATGGAGGAAGGATTTTTCTTTGCGCCGGAAACACTACTTGGTATCATACCTAAACTGAGGCGAATGAGCCATTTAAAGGGGTGCAACATGTCGTTCCCCAAGGAGGCTCTCCTGGCAATTAATGGCTTTGATGAGGATTACGTAAAACCTGCTGTTGGGGAGGATGCCGATATACAATGGCGATTACAAAATGCAGGGTACAAGCTTACATCCGTTAGGAACTTAGCGGTGCAGTATCACCTATACCATAAGGAAAGTTGGAGGAATCAGGATGATAACCTGGCACTTATGAGACAGAAACAGGAAAAGAATCAGTTTGTTTGCCTTAATGGAATAAGAAAAATGAAGGGGTAGCTACAATATGTTGCCGGGTCATGTTCTTTAATGCTTGCATTTGACAAAGTCTTGCTATTCTTTATATATCTTCAATGGATGCAGGTAAAAAACACTATTACTAAGATATTGGGTTTAGTAAGCTTTAATAGTTTGTAAAAAGCGCTACATGCATTCAGTTTTTTATATGGTGTAAATATTTTAACTTAGCTGAAACATAAAAAAACTTATTACCATGAGAACAAAAACGTATAGCATAATACTCCTAATGGTGTTTGCTGGCAGCATTAGTAGCCACGCACAGAAATACTCATCATTGCAGGCCAATCGCTTTGCGCTGGATATATACAAGCAGTTTGCCGCACAGGACAATCAGAATATCTTCTTCTCTCCATACAGTTTGAGTACCGCCATGGGGATGACCTATGCCGGGGCTAAAGGAGAAACTAAAGAGCAGATCGCTCAGGCATTTCATTTCCCCATTGATGATAGCGACCTTCACGAAAAGCTTGGCTCAATGAAAAGCCAGCTTGAGAGATTATCCTCAGAGGGTGTTGAGGTGTCAATTGCGAATCAGCTTTGGGCCGATGAGGAGTACCGATTTAAATGGCTATATCTATGGAAAGTAAAAAGAGCATATAGCGCACCCATTGAAAGGATGGCTTTTAGATCAAAACCCAATGATTCCAGGCTTGAGATAAATAGTTGGGTTGAGGAGAAAACCAATAATAGAATAGTTGACCTATTACCTAAAGGCTCAATCTCAGACATGACAGCGATGGTACTAACCAATGCAATATTTTTCAAGGGTCAGTGGGAAGAGAAATTCGATGAAAAGAAAACTGCCCAAGCGGAGTTTAAAGCCATTAAAGGAAGTGCAGTTGAATGCAAAATGATGAAAAGAAAGGGTAAGTATAACCTTTATAAGGGCAACGATATCAAGCTGCTTGAGCTACCCTATGATGGCAAAGATTTTTCCATGCTTGTATTGCTTCCCAATGAAGGTACCCCCTTAAGCAAGATTGAGAAGGGTATGAAGCTGGAAGACCTTAACCATTATATTAGCCTAATGAAACAAACCGAAGTGCAGGTTTCCCTTCCGAAATTCAAATTTGATGCTGAATATCAAATGAAACCCATACTAGCAGAAATGGGCATGACCAATCCCTTTAGTAATTATGCTGATTTCACTCGTATGTCAGGAAAATCCGATTTAAAAATTGATGAGATCTACCACAAGGCCTTTGTTGAAGTCTCAGAGGAGGGTACTGAGGCTGCTGCTGCAACAGCAGTTGTAATTGTACGTAAATCGGCTACCGTTCCTGAAGAGTTCGTGGCTAACAGGCCATTCATGTTTATTATCAGAGATAATAATAGTGGTAATATGTTATTTGTTGGGCGTGTAACAAATCCAAACAGCTAAAACTTTGTGAGCAAGTATCTGTTGAGTCTTATTAATGAGGGTGAAAATCAGCAGCTCGATTTTAAACATTCCATATCTGATTCCAAGAAAATTGCAAGATCTTTGGTTGCCTTTGCTAATACTCAGGGAGGCACCCTGCTGATTGGCGTTAAGGATAATGGTAAGATTACTGGCATTAACTCCGATGAGGAGTACTATATGCTTGAGGGTGCCGCTCAGCTTTATTGCAAACCTGAGGTAAAGTTTAATGTTAAGCGTTGGGATGTTAACGGCAAGGTAGTTCTTGAGGTTTACATTGCCCACGATGCAAGAAAATTGTATAAGGCTCCATTTAAGGATGGAAAATGGAAGGTTTTTTTTAGGGTTAACGATGAAAACATTCTGGCTACCCCATTGCAGGTTAGGGTATGGAAGGCAAAAAGGTATAGAAAACCCATACAGTTTAACTTGTCTGATAAGGATCAGAAGTTAATAAAGCACCTTAACACTCATGGTACTGTATCTGTTGAAGAGTATAGCCGAATTGGTTTTATCTCACGAAAAGAATCCGAGGAAGTACTAATTAACCTGGCGGTTATGGGTATTGTTAACTTGGTGTCAAAACAAGAGGGTGAGTATTTTGAGATTGTTCAAGATCCCACCCTCTAAACTTTCGTAAAATGTATTCCCTTCGTATTAATAGTCAACAACCTGACCGTCAACTATCTTAAAAACATTCCATGTTTCACCTCTGTGCGTACTGGGAACGGTGTAGGTTCTTAACAGTTCATTGTTGCCGTAAACCCTAACCGTTGCCTTTGATCTGGAAAGAGTAGTTGCTCTTGAGTTCATCTTTTGAGAGTAATTATGCACATTATATATGTACTCACTATCAGAATCAATCTGTTCAACGGTTATTGTCTCTGGGCCGTATCCTTGCATTTCGTCTCTATCGAGTTGGCCTGTACCGTCGGATAGTACTCTGGTATTACGGTAGCTAATATGATAGCTTCGTTTTTTTATGAAATGAGCATCCAAATCGTTAGGCGCCTTGTCCCAATCTAATACTACCCTGAACTGCTCAATATTAAGAACCGGGGAAACGGAGAATCTATTGAAAAACATTGTTTCAGCAATAACCTCAACCTCAAACAGAGCGGGGATGTAGTCTTCCTTCTCAAACTGAACGTTAAGTATACCATCGGGCTGCCGAGGAAAGGTGATTTTACCTTCGTTATCGGTTTCGTACTTACCAATGCTTTCAATAGAAATATTTGCGTTTTTCACAGGATCCCCTGTAACTGCATCAAAGAAGCGGAGAGTAAAAACATCCTCCTCAACTTCCTTTAGCACGTCATCCATTTTTTGTTTCATCTGTTCGAACTGTGCTGCTGCAAAGTGGGTAGAGAAAAGGCAAAAGGATGCCAATGCTATGGTTAACCTAAGAAATTTCATACACTACTGCTATTAATAATTAGTAATACTATTAATTAGTAGTGTTAATGCTGTAATTTTGAAAAAAATTATCCTAGAATTACACCAACAATAGTTGCCGATATCAATGAGGCAAGGGTACCGCCAAGCAGAGCTCTCATTCCGTAACGCGATAGAAGAACCCGCTTATTGGGAGCCAAAGAACCAATTCCTCCAATCTGAATGCCTATTGAGGCAAAGTTAGCAAACCCACATAGCATGTAGGTTGCCATAATTATTGATTTTTCCTGAGTAAAAGCACCCGCTGCCTTTAACTCAGCAAGGCTAACATAACCAATGAATTCTGTCATGATAAGCTTTTCGCCTAATAGTCTGCCTAACAGCGTGATATCCTCTTTACAAACGCCAATTAGCCACATTATTGGAGCAAAAGTGTATCCTAGAATAAACTCTAGGGAAAGGGAATTGTATTGTCCGTTAGTAAACTGTACTATTGTGTCATTTAAGTTAGTCCAGTATCCTATTTTTTGCACAATAAAGTTGAACATTGCGATAAAAGCAATAAAAACAAGCAGCATTGCTGCAACATTAACGGCTAGTTTGAGTCCTTCGCCTGTTCCATTAGATATAGCATCAAGAACGTTGCTGCCAATTTTTTCTTTGGGCACTTCCACATCGGTTTTTATTTTTTCAGTTTGCGGAACCAGTATTTTTGAAACAACAACTGCCCCTGGTGCTGCCATTATTGATGCGGCTAGAAGGTGTTTTGCAAAAATTAGTCTTTGAACAGGGTCATCGCCACCCAAAAAACTTATATAGGCGGCAAGAACGCCTCCAGCAAGCGTTGCCATACCTCCAGTCATTACTAGAAGAATTTCCGAGTTTGTCATCTTCTCAAGGTATGCCTTAATCATTAGCGGCGATTCGGTTTGACCCAGGAAGATGTTGCCTGCAACGGATAAGCTTTCAGCACCCGATAGCCTCATTGCTTTTGTCATGAGCCAAGCCAGAGCCCATACAATTTTTTGAATAACGCCAAGGTAGAATAGCAGGCTGGTTAGCGCTGAAAAGAAAATTATAGTTGGTAGAACCTGAAAGGCAAAAACAAATCCAAAGGTGTCAACATCAAGGAAACCGGGGAAAAGGAATTCAGTTCCAGCTTTTGAGAAATCAAGAATTTTTACAAAGACTTTTCCTGCAAAATCAAAAAACATTTGAACCGGAGGGAACTGAAGAATTGCGATGGCAAGTAGGAGTTGTATCCCCAGCCCAATTCCAACTACCTTCCATGAAACCGCTTTGCGGTTTGTGCTAAAAGCGTATGCTATTCCAAGAATAACAATCATACCAAGCAGTCCTCTTAACAGCGTTAAAAAGTTAAATTTAAAAGCCTTTCTCTCCATTAACAGCTGGTTCACATCATCATCTTCGGCATCAGCTACATCCTGATTATCCTCAGTTTGGTGTTTTTTAACCTGTTCTGTTGAGTCAATTTCTACTGTATCTGCCGGGCTGGTTTGGTTGGCAGCGGTTACTGCTATTCCAGTAAGCACTATGCCTACGCCAATAGCGTATAATATTTTTTTAATCATGCTTAGTAAATTATTCGGAACGGTTATTTATTTCATCACGTATTCGCGATGCTTTCTCGTAGTCCTCTTTCATTACAGCTTCGTTAAGAAGAGTATTAAGCTCATCAAGCGATAGGTTCTTTAGTGCCTCTCTCTCGCTATCCTTTTGCTCTTTTGCTCCCTCTTTCTTGTGTTCGCCAGTCGCCTCCTCTTCAACATCAAGAATAATTCCTGCCTTTTCAAGTATGTCTTCTGTTGTAAATATTGGGCAGCCAAACCTTAGTGCTAAAGCAATTGAGTCAGAGGTTCTGGCATCAATGTAAATCTCCTTCTTACCATTATCACAATGTAACTTGGAGAAGAACACGCCCTCCTCAAGTTTATATATCTGAACATCCAGAATTTCAATTCCAAATGATTTTGAAAAGTTAAGGAAAAGGTCGTGTGTAAGCGGACGAGGCGGAGTTAAACCCTCAAGTTGAATGGCGATTGCTTGCGCTTCAAAACCGCCAATAATTATTGGTATCCTTCGTTTCCCGTTTTCCTCACTTAAAACAAGGGCGTAAGCCCCTGATTGAGTTTGACTGTACGATATCCCCAGCACGTTTAACTTTACCTTATTCATTTATTTTTTTCTTATTGAGTATCGAAACTACAAACCTAATTTAAATTGTTAAATAATACAAGGAGCAAGTTAAAATGTTAACCATTTAATTGGAGTTTAAATAAGATTAGTGGGAATATTTAAGTTTTACGACAGTTCTATTTGCTAATTATTTAAAATGAAAGACTTTTAGTCTAATCCATTTAATTGATAATAGATTATTACTAGTAAGCCTCAGGAGTAATCATATGAAGGGACTTTATCGCCCTACCTTTGTCGTTTCCAAATAATTTGCTTTTATGCTACCTTTGGCCATAATTTTATGAATTGGGTATGCTAAAGGAACTTAAACAATACTATTTGAGCAATAGGCTGAAAGGGAATATCTATTTTGAGCTCACTCTAAACATACTTTTGATTTATGGTTTGTTTACATTGTGCCGTATTTTTTTTCTATTGGTAAATCTTGACTACTTCCAATCCCTAACCCCAGAGGGGATTTTCTGGATTTTTATTGGTGGGCTAAAGTTTGATACAGCGGGGATATTCTATGTAAACTCTTTATATATAGTTTTAATGGCTATTCCTTTTGCAATTAAATATAATAGCATCCTCCAAAATATGCTCAAGTGCCTTTTTATTATTACTAATAGTATTGCTTTAGCTGCTAATTGTATTGATACAATTTATTTTCAGTTCACCCTAAGACGAACTACTGCAACCGTTTTTCATGAATTTAAAAGTGAAGTTAACTTTCTGTCGCTAATTCCAAAATTCTTAGCGGATTATTGGTATGCTGTAGCTTTTTGGATAATGCTCACTTTACTAATCGTATTTTCATATCGTAAGGCAAGAATTAATCATCTGCCCAAGACCCTAGCAAGTCATTTTGTTTACTTTATAAATGGCTTTCTTATTTTTATTATTATTACGGCAATGATGATAGGTGGTATAAGAGGAGGTTTTAGGCATAGCACACGGCCAATTACTTTAAGCAATGCCGGAAAATATGTGAATGATCCTATAGAAACAACCATTGTCTTAAATACACCTTTTTCAATTCTCCGTACTTTGGGTATAAAACCTTTAAGTAAAGTTCAATACTTTAAATCTGAGAAGGAGCTTGAAAATGTTTATTCACCATTGCACAGCCCTCCGAGTGATGCCGAATTTAGTCCTCAAAACATAGTTGTTATTATTCTAGAAAGCATAGGGCAAGAGTATATTGGTAGTTATAACCAGCATTTGAAATCACAAGGCTACAAAGGTTACACACCCTTTCTCGATTCGCTTATTGATAATAGCCTTATGTTTCGAAATGCTTTTGCGAATGGTCGAAAATCTATTGATGTGCTACCGTCAGTTTTAACATCAATACCAATGATTATTGAGCCTTATGTGCTTACTCCATACTCTTCAAATAGGATTAATAGTTTTGCAACTTTGCTTAAGCCAGAGGGATACCACACATCTTTCTTTCATGGCGCACCTAACGGGTCAATGGGGTTACAAGCGTATGTTAAATTGGTAGGATTTGATCATTACTATGGCATGTCAGAATTTGCCAACAGGGCACATTTTGATGGCATGTGGGGTATTTGGGATGAGGAGTTTCTACAGTTCTTTGCAGAGCAAATAAACCAATTTCCAGAACCTTTCTTCACTTCGGTTTTCACAGTATCTTCACATCATCCATTTAAAATTCCTACGAGATACAAAGGGGTATTTCCCAAAGGAACATTACCCATTCATCAATGTGTTGGATATACAGATTTTGCCCTCAAGCGCTTTTTTGAAACTGCAAGTCAAATGCCTTGGTTTAAAAACACCCTCTTTGTTATTACTGCTGATCATCCTAACCAACCTTCATTCCCCGAATACGCAAATAGATTAGGAGGTTACAAAGTTCCAATAGTTATGTATAAGCCAGATAATACGCTAACGGGTACTTGTGACAAGGTGGTTCAGCACATAGATATTTTACCTACTGTTCTAGGAATTTTGAATTACAATAAACCCTTTTTCGCTTTTGGGAAGGATGCTCTTAGTCAGGATACTAAACCGTTTGCGATATATTATTCCAACTCAGCCTATCAACTAATCATAGAAGATTCTCTTTTTCAGTTTGACGGGAACCAGCTAATTGGTGTTTTTAACATAAAAAAGGACAAAATGCTTAAAAACAATTTGATTGGCTTAGATCCTGAGAAATACTCTGATGAATTAAAATTTATAAAAGCCTTTATTCAGCAGTATAATAATAGAGTAATTGACGATAGAATGCTAAACGAACCATAAGGGGATTCTTTTCAATATTTATAAAGTTGTTATTTACCTTAAGGTTAGGACAAGTCGTTTTCTGTAAATGAAAAATAAGATGCTAAACGAAACAGCTAGTTGCTTACCTGAACAAACATGCCTTGGAATGTTGCTTGGTATCGTTTTAATGGGTGCCCGCTGTCAGCTTGACCAAAATTAAAGAACGAGTATGTAGTTTCACAGTGAGGGCAAGTGGCTGTTCCAGATGTGCCTTCCTCGTCAAGAACAACGGCAACGCTCTTTGTTATGTGCTGAGGGCAAGTTGCATCAAATGCAAGAAAATCCTCATGCGAATAGCGGTAAACAATTACCCCATTATCATCGTACCCCCTGTTACGTTCAATTATGGAATTTTGGATCGATTTTAATGAGTTATATTGCGGCAAATCCAGATTAATGGAGAAATTTACGTAAACATCCGGGACAATAGTAGGTTCCTCTTCGGTACAGGAAAACACAAAGAATGATAGCCCAAAGATAAGAAGTAATATTGCTTTAGATAGTTTCATAATTTTACAAAGATAAATAATTGAACTAAATCATTAACGTTTATATTTGTAAATAAGTTTAAAAACAAAATGAATTGGTCTTAAAATGCTGCTTTTTGGAAAATTACGTGGGGTTTGTTTCGTTTTATTCCTAATATTGATTAATTTTGGAGGTGGTTCGTGCGGAAAGAAGATTTATCCTTCTGGACTTGAGGGAGATCTAATGGGGTATAAAAGCAACTTTCAGCGAGAACAGCGTAAGAGGCAAAGAATAGCAAGACGAGCTGATAGAAAGCAAGATCGATTAAAAAGAAAAGCAGCACGCCCCCAAAAATGGGAAGAGTTTAGGCAGAAGCAAAAGCATAAAAGGCTCGTTAGAGAGCATATGAGAATGCAGGACGATCACGTTCAGGCAAGAATGAAAAGGAATCAACGCGAAACAAACAGAAAATACAGATCCAAAAAATCATGGAAAGAGAGATTGTTTTTTTGGAGAAACAGAAAGTGTAAGTAATTATGGAACTTGATAGCATTATATATATTATTATTGCAATAGTTCTAGCTATTGTAAATGCTGTTGCGCAGAAAAAGAAGAAGCCCCAGCAGCAAGCACCCCTAATTTCAGATAAGGCTTCAGCCGATGAAAGTGATAGGGATGAGGATCGAAATAGTAACCCTTTGGACTTCTTGTTTGGTGATGACGAAGAGGATGAAGCTTCTGTTGATGTTCCTTATGCCCAACAGGAGACAGTAGAGGTCAGCGAGCCAGAACAACCACAAAAATCAGACTATCAGCAAAAAATGCAGGAGGTAGCTGAGCAGCTCCTAGATAATGAAAGTGCTGAGATCGGCTCCTACGATTACGATGATAATGTAATTGAAGAATCTGCTATAGGAAATGCTCTAACAGAAGAAGAGCAGAGCCAGGCTGATTTGGAGAACAGAACCGATTTTATTAAGGAGTTCAATGCCAAAAAAGCAATAATTTATTCTGAAGTAATAAAACCAAAATATTTTTCAGTGGGAGTAAACAGCTAGTATTGTTTTTATTATAAAAAAATCCGTATCTTTGTAGCGGAAAAGAGTTCCGAGAGTGTTCGGGATTCTTTTTTATTTACCCCATATCAAAACTAAGAATTGAGTTATGTCAAAAATAACTTATTTAACAAAGGAAGGTTTAGATAAGCTCAAGAAAGACCTTGAGCACCTTCGAACAGTTGAAAGGCCTGCAATTTCACAGATGATTGCTGAGGCTCGCGACAAGGGCGACCTCTCAGAGAATGCTGAGTACGACGCTGCCAAGGAAGCACAGGGCATGCTTGAGATGAAGATTGCCAAACTTGAGGAAACCGTGGCTAATGCCCGAATTCTGGATGAATCCAGAATTGACACGGAAAAGGTGCAGATTCTTAATAAGGTTAAGATTAAAAATACTACCACTAATGCCCTTATGGAATATACAATTGTGGCAGAGAGCGAAGCCAACATTAAGGAGGGGCGCCTCTCCGTTGGAACACCCATAGCAAAAGCATTGCTTGGGAAAAAGGTGGGTGATAAGGTGGATGTGAAAATTCCATCAGGAATTGTTACCTTTGAGGTAATGGATATTTCCAGATAATTGCTAAACATATAGATATGCCAACAATCTTCTCAAAAATAGCAGCAGGCGACATCCCATCCTATAAAATAGCTGAGAATGATCGCTACTTCGCTTTTCTTGACATCAACCCTTTAGCAAAAGGGCATACTTTGGTTGTTCCCAAAAAGGAGGTTGATTATATTTTTGATCTTGATGACGAAACCTTGGCTGGGATGATGGTATTTGCAAAAAGAGTGGCTTTGGCCATTGAAAAGGTTGTGCCCTGCAAAAGGGTAGGTATTGCAATTCTTGGTTTAGAGGTGCCGCATGCTCACATTCATCTGGTTCCGCTTAATAGCGAGAATGATATTAGCTTTCAAAAAGCCAGAGTGAAGCTAACACCCGAAGAATTTGAGAGTTTAGCCGAAAAAATATCTGAGCAATTTTAGTAGAACTAGCAATTTTTTTAAGTGATAGTTAAAGCAGCCCATTGGCTGCTTTTTTGTTATCGTTTTTTTTAATACACCTTTTTTTCCTACTTTTAAGTTCAAAATTTTTTAGAGCAATGTTAGTAAAAACTTATGGGAGCGCAGTTCAGGGTATAAAGGCCACCACCATAACCATAGAGGTAAGCGTTAGTCAGGGCATAAATTTTTTTCTGGTGGGGCTACCAGATAGCGCAGTACGCGAAAGCCAGCAGCGAATAGCTACGGCTTTTCACTCAATAAGGGAGAAGATGCCCAAGAAAAGGGTGGTAATTAATATGGCTCCGGCAGATATACGAAAGGAGGGAGCTTCCTACGACTTGCCCTTGGCGGTTGGTATTCTTGCCGCATCTGAAAAACTTAAAACCGATGAGCTGGGGGAGTTTATGATTATGGGTGAACTTTCGCTTGATGGTACCGTTAAGCCAATCAGAGGAATACTCCCCATAGCAATTCAGGCAAGGGAAGAGGGATTTAAGGGGTTAATTGTCCCTAAAGATAATGCACGCGAAGCAGCAGTTGTTAACAACCTTGAGGTGTATGGTGTTGAAACCCTTCAGGAGGTTGTTGACTTTTTCAACCAAACATCTACCCTAGAACCCGTAGTGGTTGATACTAGGGAAGAATTTCTTAAGCATGCCAATGAGTATGAGATAGATTTCTCCGATGTAAAAGGGCAAGAGAATGTAAAGCGGGCATTTGAGGTTGGTGCCGCCGGAGGCCATAATTTAATTATGATAGGCGCTCCCGGTGCAGGTAAAACCATGCTTGCCAAAAGGTTGCCAACAATAATACCACCTCTTACCCTTCGCGAGGCGCTGGAAACCACCAAAATTCATTCCGTTGCAGGAAAAATCGATAGCAATACCTCGTTAATGACACGCCGTCCATTTAGAAGTCCTCACCACACAATTTCTGATGTTGCTTTGGTAGGAGGAGGAACCTATCCTCAGCCGGGAGAAATTTCTCTCGCACACAATGGAGTCCTCTTTTTGGATGAGCTTCCTGAGTTTAAACGCACCGTGCTTGAGGTAATGCGACAACCATTGGAGGATAGGGTGATTAATATCTCAAGAGCAAAATTTTCAGTTGAGTACCCAGCTTCGTTCATGCTGGTTTCCTCCATGAATCCATGCCCTTGCGGTTACTACAATCATCCTGACAAGAACTGCGTATGCACAGCAGGTGTAGTTCAGAAGTATCTCAATAAGATATCTGGTCCGTTGCTCGATAGGATAGACATTCACGTTGAAGTGGTTCCTGTACCCTTTGATAAGTTGGCCGATGCACCTCCTGCAGAAACATCTAAGGATGTTCGGGAGAGGGTGGTGAAAGCACGGCAGATTCAGGAGGAGCGATTTATAGAGTGGAAGGGTGTTTACTGCAATGCTCAGATGTCAAGCAAACAGATACGCCAGTTTTGTCAGCTTGACGATGCCAGCGGAGCTCTACTAAAGAATGCAATGGAACGGCTAGGACTTTCGGCAAGAGCCTATGATAGAATACTAAAGGTATCGCGAACCATTGCCGACCTTGAGGGCGCAGAGAGTATCAAATCTGAGCATATAGCCGAAGCAATCCAGTACCGAAGCCTCGACCGTGACACATGGGCTGGCTAGCATCAAGTTTTATTTTGAATTTGAGATTAGCTTTGCATATATAATTGTTGGCGTTCATTGTAAGGGCGTAAATTTCGAATCGGTATTCTGAATAGATTTCTTTTCCTTATATTTGAAATTCAATAATATAAATGAATTTATGCCTGAAAATCAAAATATTGAGTGGAAAGAATCTTGGAAAGATGAATACCTGAAATGGATTTGTGGATTTGCAAATGCAAGTGGTGGAAAAATTATTATCGGAAAGAATGATTCAGGAAAAATAGTTGGGCTGAAAGAATCCAAGAAACTTCTCGAAGAAATTCCGAACAAAACAAGAGATATTTTGGGGATAATTGTTGATGTGAATCTACATCAAACAAAAGAAGGAGATTTCATTGAAATTATTATTGAAGATTACCCCTATCCAGTTAATTACAAAGGTCAATACCATTATCGAAGTGGAAGCACAAAGCAGGAATTAAAAGGTGCAGCGCTTGATAAATTTCTCCTTCAGAAAAAAGGAATTCGGTGGGATGGTGTGCCTGTCCCGAAGATTAGGATAGATGATTTAAAAAATGAGACCTTTGAGATTTTTAGAAAGAAAGCCATTAAAGCCCAAAGAATTGATGATGATGTTCTGAATGATGACAATGAAAATTTGCTTGAAAATTTAAAACTACTTGAAAACAAATATCTTAAAAGAGCAGCTATATTGTTATTTCATCCTAACCCAGATAAATTTGTAACAGGTGCATTCATTAAAATCGGGTACTTTGAAACAGATGATGAGTTGAAATTTCAAGATGAAATTCAAGGAAATATATTTGAACAATTAGAAAAAACCATTGATTTGCTCTTTACCAAATATATCAAATCATCAATAAGTTACGAAGGGTTAAACAGAGTTGAAAAATACGAATATCCAAAAGATGCCGTAAGAGAGGCTTTGCTTAATGCTGTTTCTCATAAGGATTACTCTGGTGGAGTACCCATTCAAATAAGTGTTTACCCTGAAAAACTTATATTTTGGAACGAAGGTCAATTACCCGATGACTGGACGATTGATAAACTCTTTGAAAAGCATCCTTCAAAGCCATTCAATCCTGACATTGCAAATGCACTTTTCAGAAGTGGGTATATTGAATCTTGGGGAAGGGGGATACGAAAAATGATTAGAGAATGTATTCAGTTTGGAATTCCAAAACCTAAACTATTCTATGATATGTCTGGTTTTTGGGTTGAGTTTTCTAAAGGAGTATATAATGAAGAACATTTAAAATCGCTAGGACTTAACAATCGGCAGATTAAAGCAATCAAATATTTGAATAAACACAAAAGAATCACTAATAGTGAATACCAAACTATTTATGAAGTTTCAAGAAATACAGCGACAAGAGATTTAAGCGAGTTGGTGGAAAGGGGTTTAATTAAATCATCGGACACAAGAGGTGCAGGTTCATATTATGAATTATGAATTGCACCATAATTGCACCAATTGCACCATAACTAGATTTTCATTTTAATTTTCAGGCATTTAAGGAAACGAAATAAATAGAAAAACAACAACGAAACGCCAACAATGCGTATAACCAATTGCGCCACAGTGTTATAGTAAATATTTTCGTTGACAGGATATTTTCTTACTTTTACGAGTAGGATTGGCGTAAACCCGCAACTGGTCATACGCTAGCCGTT
>JBKHAH010000004.1:0-74430 GCA_046542995.1 Bacteroidales bacterium | reverse complement strand
ATTACTGCTTATAAACAAAAGCATTAATATTCATTCCTGCACCAACCGAGGCGAAAAGAAGTATATCATTCGGTTTAATGCTATGATTGGGTAATTTCCCTTTAAGAATCATATCGTATAATGTTGGGATTGTTGCAACGGAACTGTTGCCAAGCTCATGTATATTCATTGGCATCACATCGTCAACCTGACGTCTAATTCCGTGCAGCTTATAAAAACGCTTAACAATGGCCTCGTCCATCTTCTCATTAGCCTGATGGATAAGAATCTTGCTAATCTGCTCAATGGATAAACCTGATTTATCAAGAGCAACCTTCATGGCAACGGGCACATTAGTGAGAGAATACTCGTAGATTTTCCGACCATGCATTTTTATGTAGCGGACATTGGGGTTGCTCTCTGGTGCATTAGATTTTCCTAGGTATAAGTAGTAAGCTTCCTCGTTGGTATGCGAAATCATGGCGGTTGATATAACTCCTCTTTTTTGGTCTTCCTCAACACCCTCCACAATAGCAGCTCCGGCTCCATCGGAGAAAATCATCGAATCGCGATCGTAAACATCAATAACACGGGAAAGGGTCTCACTACCAATAACTAAACAGCGTTTTGCAAGTCCTGATTTGAGATAGGCATCTGCCTGTATCATTCCCTGTATCCAGCCTGGACAACCAAAAATAATATCATAAGGAATGCAAGCTGGATTTTGAATTTTCAGCAGATGCTTAATCCTTGATGCTAGGCTTGGAAGTAAATCGGTTTGTATGGTGCCCGCAGATATATCCCCGAAGTCATTTGCCACAATTATTTGGTCTATTGTTTCACGGTCTATTCCAGCATCCTCGATGGCTTTTTCGGCAGCAATGGCAGCTATATCGGAAGTGTTTTGATCATCAGCGGCCCATCTGCGCTCGGCAATTCCAGTAATATCCTTAAACTTACTGACAATTGTATCGCCCACAGAATCTATAACTGATTGATCCTTCTCGAAGAAAACCTGCCTAACAAAATCAGCATTCTTTACAATCCGATCTGGAATAAAACACCCTGTGCCAGTAATTACCGTATTTTTAACGCCCATATCTTAAAGTATTAAGTTTTGATGGTTATTTATTTAACAGGCTTTTAGCCCGGGTTGGAAATATATAATTCAGGTTAAAAGGCCAAACGTAATGCCTATTATTAAAAAGGCAAACTTATGTAACAAATTAGTAAAGTACACCTCGTGAATTGTTTTTTTTAAAAAAAATTTGAACATTCGCTTACAAACATTAATTGGACTAAAGAAACGGCAGGGTAAAGTTAAAGAAACAAGACCTGCTAATACTCACAAGGCTCATTCATTTTATTAGAATAAGCATATGCGCTAGCAATTCATCTTCCAATTAAAAGGGCTGCACCCTTCTACTCCTCCTCCATGCACTTCATCATCTCTTCCTCAAAAATCTTATTAAATCTATCCTGAGCCTCCTGATCATCCTCATATTTATGCATAAAAACTTCAGATAGGTTCTCACCCTCCTCATCAAGCGCCTCAAGTTTATCTAAAATGCTCTCATCACCATCAAGGTACTGCTGCTCAAGTTTTACAAATTCACAAGCCAGCTTGGCCAACTTTTTAGCATCGCTCTCTACCGAGTCAGATGAACAGCCAGAAAACAAAAAGATTGCAATTATAATTGCTCCAAAAATATTAGCTAAGTTTTTCATTGTAACAATAGAGGTTAATTAGTCCTACTCGTTTGGCTTTTCGGTTTCGCCCCCAATGCAATAGCCTTATCGGGAAAATTCAACTTATAAAAATCAGATGCTTTATTTGCCACTACAACAAATATAATAAAATTTGACAAACCCCATACACAGCTTGGAACTGTCATTAAAACCTTAATTCTTTCTATTGTTTTAAATTTAATTGTGCTAACTTGCATATATCTTAATTTTAATATATCGTAAAAAAATGAATACCGAGCTAATAATTATTTTTGTTTTAATAGTTTACACGGGTTTCCTACATTTTCTGCTATTCAGAAAAAACCAGCTAATTGAATCGTTACTACGTTCAAAAACCACGCTGGAAGATCTTATTGCCAAAGAGGGGGTTGACGAATTTATACGTAGGGTAAAAAAGATTGAGCCAAGCGTATCACCTCAAAAAACTAAGTTCTTTGAGCAGGACAGCCAACAATTTATACTTGAAAATGAGGACAATCAGGTTGTTTTCATCCATTATACCAAGGATGAGAACACTGCCAAACAAATTTGCAACGAGGGCTTTCGTTTTAGCGAATCATTCCACAAAACAGCTGAGTCAATTACGGGCGATAAGCTAGACCTAACCTACAAGCACTACTTGCGAAAAAGTTTTGGCAGGTACGTTGTAGTAATTGCAATATCAAAGCAAATTTATGATTACTACATAAAAACCATAACACAAACCAACAAGATACTGAACGTTGAGCAGCTGCTAAGCCAAGATATATCCAGCGAAAGTGATGATTCCGATGAAACCTACATACTCCCTAAGCAATACATAAAGGGCTACATTAACACGGATACTGCCCAAACATTTTTTAATAATGATTTTAACCCCAATTACAATCCTCCCTACGTAAAGCAAAACTTAGATAATATAAAAGGATAGTAAACAAGCTGCAAATTGGTGTCACTTTAATCTATTTGAATGGGGCATTTTTTGTAAGTTTGCCAAGTTAAAATCCCGTATTTCTAATGGATACAAGTTCTAAACGAATAGCCTACTTTACGTTAGGCTGCAAGTTGAATTTTTCTGAAACATCAACCATCGCCCGCCATTTTAATGAGTTGGGATACAGCAGGGTTACACCCACATCACAAGCTGATATCTACATAATTAATACCTGCTCCGTTACCGAGCATGCCGATAAAAAATGCCGTCAGGCTATCCGGAAGTTTATAAAACAATCTCCCAACGCATTTATAGCTGTAGTAGGTTGCTATGCACAGCTAAAACCAGATGAAATAGCCAGTATCGAAGGGGTCGATCTGGTTATGGGCTCATCAGAGAAGCAAAACCTCCCAATTTACATTGGAAACGCGAATAAGAACGCCGTTGCCAAAGTGTACGGTTGCGAGGTAGATGCAATAAACGACTTCTTCCCAGCCTACTCATCGGCCGATAGAACCCGCTCCTTCCTAAAAATTCAGGATGGATGCAGCTACCATTGTACCTACTGCACTATTCCCAATGCCAGAGGTAAAAGCAGAAACATTCCAATTAAAGAGATAGTTTCGCAAGCAGAAAGAATTGCAGAGCAGAATGTAAAGGAAATTATTCTAACAGGTGTAAACACTGGTGATTTTGGCAGAACAACCGATGAATCGTTTCTGGATTTACTAAAATCACTACAAAATATTAATGGGATAGAACGCTACAGAATCTCATCAATTGAGCCAAACCTTATTTCCAATGAGGTAATCAACCTTGTTGCAGGTTCAGAAAAATTCTTACCGCACTTTCATATCCCCCTACAATCGGGCTCCGACAGTATCCTAAAACTAATGAAACGTAGGTATAGCAGCAAGATGTTCTCCAGTAAAATTGCTGCTATCAGATCAGCAATTCCCAATGCATTTATTGGTATAGATGTTATAGTTGGATTTCCCGGGGAAACCGAAGATCACTTTAACGAAACGTACAACCTTCTCAAAAGCATTAGACCATCGTTCCTGCATGTTTTCCCCTACTCTGAGCGAGCGAACACTCCAGCAGCAGAATTCCCAAACAAGGTAAAATCAAGCATAGTAAGTGAAAGGGCAAAAATACTGCAGGATCTTTCCAATACCTTGCATGAGGAATACTACAGGAAAAATATTGGCACAACCAACGAAGTTCTTTTCGAACATCAGAATAAAAAGGGGACAATGTACGGTTTTACCAAAAACTACGTTAAGGTTGAACATAAATATGAGAAGGGGCTGGTTGGTAATATCACCAGAGTTAAGCTTACAGACATTGCTCCCAGCGGAAATATGAATATCGAGATTATCAAATAGTAGGTAAGAATATTTATTAGAGGGTTTAGCATGAATAAAGAAAAGATATGTCAAGAGGTAGTAGAACTCTCCCGTAGCGTTGGCCAGTTTATTCGCCAGCAGAGAGAGCATTTCTCCATGGATAATGTTGAGAAAAAGGGGCTTCACGACTTTGTCTCTTATGTTGATAAGGAATCTGAAAAGAAGATAGTTAGCCACCTTCAAAGCATTCTCCCCTCAGCAGGATTTATTGCTGAAGAAGGAACCGGCACGGAGAAGCCCGGAGGGCTTAACTGGGTTATCGATCCGCTTGATGGCACAACTAATTTTATACATGGGCTGCCACCCTATGCAATTAGCATAGCACTTATGGATGATAAGAAGGTGCTGCTTGGAGTTATTTATGAGGTAACTCTCGATGAGTGCTTTTATGCATGGGGAAACAACAAAGCGTTCCTTAACGAAAAAGAAATTCGCGTTTCGAAAACAGAGAAAACTGATGATGCCTTAATTGCAACAGGATTTCCATACTACGATTACGACCGGATAAAACCATTTATACAAAGTTTGGATTTTTTCATGAGACATTCGCATGGGCTTAGGAGGTTAGGATCAGCAGCCACTGATTTAGCTTACGTTGCCTGCGGAAGGTTCGATGCGTTTTATGAGTACAGCCTCCATGCATGGGACGTTGCCGCAGGAGCATTTATTGTAGAGCAGGCAGGTGGTTCCGTTTGCGATTTTGCAGGCAATAGCAACTACATTTTTGGCAAAGAGATAATAGCCTCAAACAAAAAAATATTTAAACCATTTAGTGAAATAATTACCAAACACATGCCCTCAAACTTTTAAAAATGCATTTTTTGCTATTTTACCTATTTTACGGTTTTACCTGGCTGATATCGCAAACTCCTTCAAAAGCGATACATCGGATTTCCGATGTTACCTACCAGATAATTTACTATTTGGTGGGTTACAGGCGTAAGGTGGTTAGAAAAAACCTAATAAACTCTTTCCCTGAAAAGAGTAGCAACGAAATTGAACAAATAGAAAAGAAGTTCTACCGGCACCTATGCGACCTATTCTTCGAAAGCTTCATGCTTCTTCACGCAAGCCGAGAAAGAGCACTCCGACGCTGCGATATTAGTAACCTGAAAATTTTTGATGAGATGGCCCGGGAAGGGAAAAGCGCCATAATAGCAACTGGGCATTATGGCAACTGGGAACTACTCAGCTTGGCTGGCAGCACATCAAAGCATATACCGGTTGGTATTTATAAGCCAATTAACAATAAGCGGTTTGAGCGTTTGCTAAATAGCTCAAGAAAAAGATTTGGCGGCGTTCCGGTTGCAATGAAAGACACACTTAGAGCCATAGTTAAGTATAAGCAGCAGAACAAACCGATACTACTTGGTTTAATTGCCGATCAAACACCAGCCCCTGGCGATATCCGCTATTGGACAACCTTTCTGAATCAGGATACACCAGTTTTTCTTGGAATTGAGAAATTGGCTAAAAAGTTTAACTACCCCGTTTACTTCTGTAGTATAGATAAGGTACGGCGAGGGAAGTACAAAGCAAACTTTATACTTTTAACCGAGAAGCCTAAGGATGAGAAGCCTTACGAGATAACAGAGAAATACATAAAAACGCTAGAAAGCGTAATAAAAGATAAGCCAGAATACTGGCTTTGGTCGCACCGCCGATGGAAACGAAAAAAGAATATAAATCAAATCAGCAGGGGTAGATGAAAAGGGTAGCCATCGTAATTTTAAATTGGAACGGTAAAGAGCTTTTAAAACAGTTCTTACCAGGAGTTGCTGAACACTCCAAACACCCTAAATATGTTGTAGATGTGATTGTGGCAGATAACAACTCAACCGATGAATCTTTACTATGGCTTACAAAAAATTACCCGTATATTAGAGTAATTTCACTTGACAAAAACTACGGTTTTGCGGGTGGGTATAATCGCGCTCTTAAACAAGTAAAAGCCGATTACTTTGTACTGCTAAATTCGGATGTTGAGGTAAGGGCCGGTTGGCTTACACCTTTGTTAAATTTTATGGAGCATACGCCTAATGCTGCAGCTTGTATGCCTAAAATAATTGACTATAAAAATCCTGAAAGATTTGAATATGCCGGAGCAGCAGGTGGTTTTTTAGATTTTCTGGGTTATCCGTTCTGCCGCGGTCGCATACTCAACACCATTGAGAATGATAACGGCCAATACGATGATGCTAAAGAAGTATTTTGGGCCACCGGTGCCTGTATGCTTATAAGGGCTAAAGAATTTATTGCAGCCGGAGGCTTTGACGAGGATTTTTTTGCTCATATGGAAGAGATTGATCTTTGCTGGAGATTAAAACGCCAAGGCTATTCTATTTGGTGCATTCCCGCCTCAAGGGTTTTCCATGTTGGGGGAGCTACCCTGTCGAACATTAACCCCAGAAAAGTTTACTATAACCACAGAAACAACCTTTTGATGCTTCTTAAAAACCTATCGGCGCGATCCGTCATACCTCTAATCTCTATTCGCATACTGCTTGATTTAGCATCAGCATTTGGTTATGCAATATCAGGGAAACCAGGTCTTTCTATTTCTGTAATAAAGGCGCATAGCTACTTCTTTAAGAAGCTAAAAGAGACTATTGTGAAAAGAAAACAGCTAAAATATCCAAGAATCAAACTGTTCAGAGGCAGCATCCTCATTCACTACTTCGTAAAAAGAAACAGGAGATTTAGTGATTTGCCCAGAAAGGTTTACCTAGGCAAGCATTAAACTAATTGTAAAGGTGCTACCCTCGTTGGGTTTACTCTCAACCATTATTGTGCCTCCATTAAGTTCGGCAAACTCTTTACAAAGCAGCAATCCAATGCCCGACCCCTTCTCCTTTCTAGTACCGTAGGTACGAACATCCTTATCAACTTTAAAGAGGTTCTCAAGATTCTCTTTACTTATCCCAACACCATTATCTGATATGCTTAAATTACACATCCTGCTTTGGGTCTGCGTAAAAATTTTAATCGTTCCATTATCAAAGGTGAATTTCACAGCATTGGATAATAAATTTCTAATAATGGTAAGTAGCATGTTTTCATCGGCAAACACTTTAAGGTCATCAGGAATATCAATAAGAACATTAATGTTCTTGAAGTCTAGGTCTCCCCTGCTAAGCTCAATATTCTGCATCACCAGCGACTTCAATGCGAGGGGTTTTGGCTTATACTCAAAGCCCCCCATTTGAGCCGATGACCAATCTAGGAGGTTCTCAAGCAAGTTGTACGTTTTGAGCGAGAGTGAGTTTAGATTCTCAATGAACTGCTTAGTTGTTTGCCTGTCAATATTATCAATATCGGTAAGAATATAGCCAGTGGTATTAACCAGGGTGCTGATTGGGTTTCTTAAATCATGAGCAATAATTCTAAAGAACTTATTCTTTGTTGCATTACTTATCTCCAGCTGATTCTTCTTGTGCTCAATTTCCGATTTCTGGGATTGGAGCTCTTCGTTTTTTGCCTTAATCCATTCATTAGCATCCTTTAAATGCTCAGATTGGACTAAGATCTCTTCCTTCTGCATTAAAATTTCCTGTGTGCGCTCCATCACTAGTCCTTCTAGTTTCTCCTTCTCTTTAATGAGCCTTTTAGTGTAAAGCACCACAACTGCTACAACAAAAAGAGCTAAAAGGACAAGGTACATCGCATAAGCCCAGTAGGTTCTGTACCAAGGCGGGAGGATTGTGAAATGATACTCAGCAACCTCGCTCTCAACTCCATAAATATTTTTTGCCTTAACCCTAAAAATATATTTTCCTTCGCTAAGATTCGTGTACTCTTTCTTATTCTCGTTTTTCCAATCAGACCAACTCTGTTCGTATC
This sequence comes from Bacteroidales bacterium, assembly GCA_046542995.1. Lineage (GTDB taxonomy): Bacteria > Bacteroidota > Bacteroidia > Bacteroidales > Tenuifilaceae > Perlabentimonas. The sequence continues at coordinate 66,540 of JBKHAH010000004.1, read as the reverse complement.
CCTCAAGATAGTAGCTGAACTGGTTATTCAAATCACCCTCAAAGTAAGGAAAGGCGTAATGAAAGATAAGGGAATTGTGGGTGAAATCTAGGGTTGTACTTAAATCAACTATTGGGCTTGGGTTAACCATAAACCCTTGTTCCTCTCTCTGTTCGTAATCATCAAATACAATATTTGTTCCGTAGAAAAGAACAGAATCGCCAGTAACAACCCTGCTAATTTGGGCCGATGGAATATCAGAATAATCTCGCGACACTCCCCCTTTATATCTGAAAACCCCTTTATTTGTAGCAAACCACAAAACAGAATCGTTAGGGTGCGTAACATAAACTCTGGAAATTACATCATCTTGCACTCTATAATACGAGAGGGTATCTCGCTCTTGCCTCTCATCATCAGTCTTCCCTGTTGATTTACTAACAAACGTTGCTACATCCTTTGCTTCAAAGGTATTCTCATCATCATTAAAAGCATATAAGTTCCCATCAATGCTAAATGCTATGGGGTCGTAACTATCAAATATTGAAATTGACCTACAAGATGATAGCCCGTGCTTGTTGTTTAGGAGGGAAATCCTAACTGAATCGATACTTTCTGCCAACGGATTTTCAACTTTATATACGCCTATATGATTTGCTCCAAGCCAAAGGTTTCCCTGATCATCCTCAGCTATTTCATTAATTTGATGGGTTATTCCAAACTGCTGACCATAATCCATCCATTTATTCTGCTTAAATGATAAAACTGCAATCCCGCCTTCGTATGCTACAAAAAGCATGGTAGGATCAATCTTACTCTGATGCAGCTTGTTTATATTCTCGTAATCAAAAACTTTCAGTGCCCTGCCGTGCTTCACATCAAAAACTCCCGTTAGAGCAGCAACTAATAATCTGGTGTCATCTTTATTCTCTGATAATTGTGGATTAAAATACAAGAATTGCCAAGCTTGCTCAAACTTACCATCTACTGGCTCAAAACTATTTAACTTAAAGTTTTCTTCTTTAGGCGAGGTAGTAAAAAAAACACCGGAGGTTGTGGAAACATAAAAAGTTTCCCTAAATCTAGCTACATCTGTTATAACTCCTTCAATCCCCAAGTCCTCATCCCAATACCTGTAAGGTGTTCGAACCTCAACCATGCTTATCCCTTTATCTAGCGCAAGCCAGAGCTGCTGGTTATCTTGATAGAATAGATAGTTTGTTCTCGATTTGCTTCCTATGGATTTATGGTTAAGAATGTCAACCACCTCAAAATTCTTATTAATCACCAGAACCTCTCCCGTTACGGATCCAAAAGCAAAGTAATCCTCACCAATTCTTGTCCCTTGATAAAAGGAGTGCTCTATAAAATAGTTGTTCAACCTTTTCGCGTTTTCATTCACATCTCCTATACTTTTGATTAGCCCACCCTCACCACTCTCATCATACAAGAATATCCCATCGTTTCTTGAACATATCAACAACCCATCATTAAAAGCAAATACTTTTCTGATTCTTATATCAGAAAAGTACTCCCCACCATCAACCAACCTAAGCGAGTCGTTTTTAATTGTCATTAAGCCAATACCGAGCTCCTGTATGTAGTGCTTACCATTTATGGCTTGATTTAAGTAGTAGCCATCTGCCTGCGACTCCCAATAAAGAAAATCGTTATTGCTATAACGGAATAGTAAGCTATCGGTTAAGAAATAAACCGTATCAGATAAACTCTGAATATTCCATATCTCTCCAAAGCCTTTGTGATTATCATCAATACTATCAAGCAACGAGTAATACTTCATTTTCCCATATCTATCGGGCATTAAATAACCAAACTCGTTGTTACCTCCAACATAAATAGTTCCATTGCTATCAATTGACAAACTTCTTACTGTGGAAACCTCCTCTCCAACTAGCTCCCAGTTATAGCCATCAAAGATTAGTACACCTCGATTATTACCAAAATACAACGCTCCTCGCTCATCCTGAACAATTGCCCAGTTTTGGGTTCCTCCATCATATTCTTTTGAAGAGTAGTATTTTGATTGAACCAAGCCGCGCTCACTTGATTGCACATGGAGCGATACTAGCAGATGGAGCAACAGCCCCATTATAAATAATAAATTAGAATGCTGAGAAACGTAACTAATTACTCGCATATTACTATGATTCGCTAATTTTACCCAACTTTTTCAGGGCGCATTCCTTATAGGATCTGCCTATTGGTATCTCATTAAAACCTATCTCAATAAACGAGCTACTATAGGCATCGATATGCTTCACTGCAACAATAAAAGATTTATGAACTCTAATAAAATCATCGGATGGCAAAATCTCTTCAAAATACGAAATTTTATTCTTAGTAATAACCATCTTTCTGTTAGTAACTACCTTCACGTAATCTTTAACCCCTTCTATATATAGAATATTCCCAATAATTACCCTAACCATCTTCTTGTTCTCCTTTAAGAAGAGGGATTCGGCAGAATCATCAGTGGGTTGAACCTCATTGTTAAATCGTTCCCTGATTTTATTAATTGATTTTACAATCCTTTCAAAGGTTATTGGTTTCAAAACGTAATCAACTACGTTAAGTTCAAAACCCTCAATAGCATAATTCTTATTGGCAGAAGTTATAATAACGGGTGGTGGACTGGCTAATGTCTTCAAGAAATCAATACCCGAAAGACTTGGCATCTCAATGTCTAAGAAAAGGAAATCAACATCATTGCCCCCCCCATCAGCTAAATAATCCATAACAGAAAGAGCATCATTAAAAGTTGCAACAACCTCAATACCGGGTATTTTTTCAAGCATCCCTTCAAGCACCGTAATAGCTAGTGGCTCGTCATCAACAATTAAACATCTAAGTTCCATAAGGTAATATCTAGATATATGGGATTGGAGTCATTTGCAAATTGCGCCCAATATAAGAAAAATAGCCATAACTAAGCCCACAAAAGTCATTGAAAAACTATGCTCACATATTTACAATCATTTAAAGAACCCCATAACAATAACAACTCGTTTATTGATACTTATTTAACTTTATATTTAGAATACTACTCTAAACTTTTATCATGCTTTTTCTATGCAAACTGTTGTATGTCGATAAAATCAAGCTGTTTGTCTATAAACTTGCAATCGTTTTTTATATTTAACTAGATTGCGAGCAACAAAAAAATGCTTTAGAGCATATTTTTTTAAATCACTAATTCATAAACTAAAATCTATTTTTATGAGAAAGTTTTTATCTATTCTATTGTTTGCTCTTATTACAACTTGGACCTTTGCTCAAAATGGGCATAATGTTGTAAAAGGCGAGAGACCAGAAATTGATTTAAGCAAAGTACCAACCGATGCGTACGAGCCCGGAAAATTACAGGTTAAGTTTGCGGTGTCAATGGAAAAGTCCATCCCTAAAACTTTAACTAAGGCTGAGAAGAATGCATTTGTTGTTACTGGCATTAAAAGTGTTGATGCACTTAACCAAAAAGCTGGCGCAATCCAGTACAAGCCATTACTACATGGTCTTTACGAAAAATCATCCAAATCAGCACAGTATCGGGAACGTCATAAAGCATGGGGTTTTCATCTTTGGTTTGAAATTGAGGTTGATGAGAAAGCAAACATCAAGGAATTGGTAGAAAAATTCGCAAGCCTTGATGAGATTGATGTTGCTGAACCTGTTTATAAGAAAAGGCTAATTGGCCATGCTGAACCTAAGGTGACAAATGTAGAAGATAAAAGTTCAAAAAGCACCAAGTGGACTCCCAATGATCCACAATACAACGATCAGTGGCATTACAATAATACTGGACAGAATGGTGGAACTTCCGATAAAGATATTGATCTTCCAGAAGCTTGGGAAATTGAAAAAGGTAACTCTAATGTTATTGTAGCAATTATTGACGAAGGAGTACAGCACGACCACCCTGATATCCAAGCCAATATGTGGTCTACAATTGGACCAGATGGCACAAGCACAAACGCAGGTAACCACGGTACGCACGTAGCCGGTACAGTAGCAGCAGTTACAAACAACGGCACTGGTGTTGCTGGGGTTGCTGGTGGTAGTGGTTCTGGTGATGGCGCACAAATCATGTCAATAGATCTATTCAATGGCAACCATGGTCTTAGCGTACTGGGCATGATGACCTACGCTGCTGATAACGGTGCTGCTATTTCTCAGAACAGCTGGGGATACGGCTCGGCAGGTGTTTACCAAGAGAATGAGATTGATGGAATTGACTACTTTAACGAAAATGGTGGTGGTGATGTAATGAACGGTGGCATTACCATTTTTGCAGCAGGAAACGATAACGACGACGGTGAATGGTGGCCTGGCTACTACAGTGAAGCAATGTCCGTTGCATCAACTAACAATAAGGATGTAAGAGCTAACTACTCAAACTATGGTTCTTGGGTACATATTTCTGCTCCCGGCGGAGAGCAAAGCTACAGCAACGATCCAGGTGGTGTACTAAGCACATTGGCCGGAAGTTCTTACGGATACTACCAAGGAACATCAATGGCTTGCCCACACGTATCAGGTGTTGCAGCACTTTTAGCTTCCTACGCAAACCGTAATGGGGAAACTTTAACGCGCACTCAGGTTTGGAACCTTCTTGTTGACAATGTTGATGATCATTACTCTCTTAATTCAAATTACACAGGTCAACTTGGTAGCGGACGCCTAAACGCTGAAAAAGCGCTAGTTGCATTACAACAAATGATTGGTGGCGGTGGCGGAGGCGAGGCTCCTTCAACTCCTACTGGACTAGAGGCTACCAATATTACCGAAACCAGCGCTACGCTTAACTGGAATGCCTCTAGCGGAGCAACATCCTATGATGTTCAGTTCCGTGAGCAAGGTGAATCGTGGAGCACTAGCAACGTTTCAAACACAAGCGCTAATGTTTCTGATTTAAATCCAAACACAACCTACGAATTCCAAGTAGCTGCCAAAAATTCCGATGGAACCAGCCCATACTCAACTGTTGCCAACTTTACAACCGAGGAGGAAAGCGGAGCCAGCTACTGCGAATCTAAAGGGAATGACTCGTCTTACGAATGGATTAGCAGCGTAACAATTGGCGATTTCACCAATAGTTCTGATGCCGCAGGATACACTGACTTTACTGATAAGGTAATAACGCTTGAAGCTGGTAAAACTTACAACATCAGCCTTACTCCTGAGTTCTCAAACAGCAGTTACAATGAATACTGGAAGATTTGGGTTGACCTAAATAATACCATGTCATTCGATACGGACGACTTAATGTTTGACTCAGGTAGCATGAGTAATACAACCGTTACAGGTACAATTACCATACCTGAGGGCACCGAGCCAACAACAACCCGCTTGCGTGTAAGCATGAAGTATAACGGAGAACAAACTGCCTGTGAGGCATTCTCATACGGTGAGGTTGAAGACTATACTGTAGAGATTGTTTCTGCAACTGAACAGCCACCAGCAACACCTACAGGCTTAACCACGACCAATATCACCACAAACAGCGCAACCCTCAACTGGAACGCTTCTTCTGATGCTGATTCTTACGATGTTCAGTTCCGTCAGGAAGGTGGGTCATGGAGTACAAGCAATGTTACAGGTACCTCTACTGATGCCAACGACCTTAACTCAGGTACAACTTACGAATGGCAAGTACGTGCCAAAAACGATGCTGGCTCAAGCAGCTACTCTTCCATCGATTCATTTACAACAGAAGAGGAAACTCAGGAGCCACCAGCAACACCAACAGGCCTAACAACAAACAGCATCACCACTAACAGCGCAACCCTTAACTGGAACGCTTCTACCGATGCTGATTCTTACGATGTTCAACTCCGTCAGGAAGGTGGGTCATGGAGTACAAGCAATGTTACAGGTACCTCTACTGATGCCAACGACCTTAACTCAGGTACAACTTACGAATGGCAAGTACGTGCCAAAAACGATGCTGGCTCAAGCAGCTACTCTTCCATCGCTTCATTCACAACAGAAGAGGAAAGCGGTGCTACCTACTGCGAGTCTAAAGGAAACAACTCGTCTTACGAGTGGATTAGCAGCGTAACCATTGGCGATTTCACAAACAGTTCCGATGCTGCAGGCTACTCCGACTTTACCGATAAGGTTATCACCCTGGAAGCTGGTAAAACTTACGACTTAAGCTTAGTTCCTGGTTTTGCTAGCAGCACATATAACGAGTACTGGAAGATTTGGGTTGACCTTAACGGTAATGCTACCTTCGATTCAGGTGATCTAATGTTTGATCCTGGAAGCATGAGCAAAACAACTGTTACAGGTACAATTACAATACCCGCTGGTACTAATCCAATCACAACTCGTATGCGCATTAGCATGAAGTATAACGGTGCGCAAGAAGCTTGCGAAACATTTAGCTATGGCGAGGTTGAAGATTATACGGTGCAAATTGTTGCTGGCTCAACTACTCCTCCCGCCGCTCCAACAGGACTTTCTGCATCGGACATAACTACTAACAGCGCAACTCTAAGTTGGGATGCCTCAGCTGATGCAACCTCTTACGACGTTCAGTTCCGTCAGGAAGGTGGCGCATGGAACACCTCTAACGTTTCTGGCACCTCTGCAAATGCTAACGATTTAGATGCAGCAACAGTTTATGAATGGCAAGTACGCGCTAATAATGCCAACGGCAGCAGTGAATACTCATCCATTGAAACATTCACTACGCTTAACTCAACCGTATCGTACTGCGATAGCAAGGGTAATAACTCTAGCTACGAATGGATTGAACGTGTGAAATTTGATGAGATTGACAATGTTTCTGGTGATAATAACGGCTATGCCGATTTCACTTCACAAACGGCCACAGTTGCTCGCGGAGAAACTCTTCCTATTAACTTCCAGGTTGGATTTAGCGGGAGCAGCTATACTGAGTACTGGGCTGTATGGATCGACTTTAACCAGAATGGTGAATTCGAAACCAGTGAACGTGTAGCATTCGGTTCTTCTTCAAGCGACAACCTGCTTAGTGAAGATGTGTCTATACCAGCTGATGCAAACTTAGGAACAACACGTATGCGCGTGAGCATGAAGTACAATGCTGAGCAAACTCCTTGTGAAACCTTCACCTACGGTGAAGTTGAAGACTATACCATAAATGTTGTACAAAGTAAAGTTACCACTACTATTGAAGAGCCATTTGCTGAAACTCTTGATAGTGAGGCGGGCGAGATTTACAACATCTACCCTAACCCTGTTAAAGATAGGCTAAACATTAGCCTTGAGGGAATATCAGGTGATGTGTCACTACGCATCTATGATCTTCAAGGACGCTTAGTTATGAAGCAGATGCTTAAAAGTGTCGATTCTCATATAAACGTAAGCAACCTATCGAAGGGTGTTTACATTATCTCTATTGATGAGGAGAAGATGCCGATTAACAAACGCTTTGTTAAAATGTAACCAACAAACCTAAACTATACTAAAAACCGTAGAGACCAGCATTTTGTGCTGGTCTCTTTTTTTCAACTAAAAACTTTTATGAGGATGGTATGCAAAAAAAAAGCTGGCAGTAAGCCAGCTTTAAAACATAGTATGTAAAAAATATACTATTTAAACTTTATGCCTAGGTTCACTTGAGACTGTTAGTCTCTTTCTACCTTTTGCTCTGCGTGAAGCCAATACTTTGCGTCCATTAGCAGTTGACATACGCTCACGGAATCCGTGCTTATTCTTTCTCTTTCTATTCGATGGTTGGAAAGTTCTTTTCATCGCTATGCTCTTTAATTATTTATATCTTTGCTTTTATTGTCAAAACAAATGACTACCCCATTATTTTAGGTTTGCAAAGATATAAAAGTTTTTTTAAGACGAAAAAAAAACGATGATTTTTTAGCGATTACTAGTTTAAACTTATGAAGCGAATTCATAATTTGATGCTCTAGTATAATTGTCATCAATGCTTGAGCATTAATCCTAATAGCATCTAAAACTTAACACCAAATACAGGAGAGAGTGTTAAGCCCTCTATGCCTATTGCATAAAGGTAATAGCTGCCAGCCATACCGCCAATATAAAAACCATTTTGAAAACCATACTGATAAGAAATAGAAAACTGCAAACCTAAGTCATGCCATTTACCAGAACCTAGATCAAAATATGGCATATCGTCTTGGTACCAATAATCAGGAGACAATATCCACCATTGACGATAAACCACCCCCAAAGAAGGCTCAATTGAATGCGCCCCTTTAAACTTAAAAGGTTTTGATATGCCTAAACCCCACAAACCGTAAAACTCATTATTATTTACACCTTCAAAAATACCCCACCTTTGGTCAAGGTTGTAGTTTAAATTGGCAAAGGCAATGGTAGCGTTTACATAATATCCACTTTTGAGCATTCTTGCACCATGAATTCTAACGGTTGTTCCGCCATTAATAAAAATCTCCTTAGCACTCTCGAGCTTAAAAATATCGTTAAAGTAACCAAAGCCTACAGAAAGATTGTTCTTTGGTTCTGCTTGCAATTCAATATTATCCTGAGCTGTAAGGCTAAGGGTTAAACCAAGCACAAAAAACACTGAAATAATTTTTTTAAACATAGCCATTAAATGTTATACTAATTAGTTAAACTTATATCCCACTCCAAAGCTAATCATTATTGCTCCAGGCATATTGTTTTGGTTTAAATACTCCCAGTCGGTATGGTCATTCTTATAATCATCAAACCTACCGCTAAGATTAATGAAAAACTGATTATACACCCTGTACGAGATATTTAAACCAAATGTAACACCCAAGCTGTACTTTTCATGCACAAGATAGTTTTGCCAAAATACCAGGTTTGACTCTTCGTAGTGTGCATAACCATCAACGCAGCTTAGGTAGTTGGCCTTACCATATATTGCTCCAGCCCTAAGGCTTAGCTTAAACCTATCTTTATTTACAGGATGAAACTCAACAAATAGACCAGCCACATTACCGCTTACCATTTCGGGTACTGCAAGAGACAGTTCGGCAATAACTTCTCTGTAAAATGTACTCCCAATCTTATCGTACTGAATGCCCACACCAAATAAGCGTGTTCCAACCACCAACTCTCCACCAAGGGCTTTCAGCCTTTGGTTATCTTTCATATCTGCTGTTTTATAGTGTGTAAAACTATCACTAAAATCCACTCTGCGGAATATTGAAAAAGAAACATTTAGGCTATCTAACTTCTCAGCAGCCAATAAGTTGATTGCGCTTAGGAAGCATAACAGGAGAGAAAATATAATTTTTGCCATATTAACTAATAAAAAATTTGTTTTTAGTAGATTAATTGTTTTTAGTTTTCAATTCAAAGGAAAAAAATACCCTTGGCGCCTTTAGGGTGATTTGGTAAACAAAAATAAAAAATTACACAAAATTGTTATTTACGTTTACTGAAATCACAATATGTTTAACAACACTTTTAAACGAGGGCATACAATTTCTGCGAACAAGATAGGCGTACTACCAGTCAATCATTCATGAATTTCATTTTATGATAATCTATCACTCTCAGGTAGTACGAAATTGGCTCAAGGTTCAAATCCCAAACGAAACTTGGCTGGGGCTTCAAGTAAGAGGTTTGCAATTTTACAGAGTAAGCAATATCGCCCCACTCATCGGAGCAGGCTAATGTAGTTCTGAATGGTTCTATCGGCTACACCTTACGAATGGCAAAATCATTGGGAGTGCCAGCACTCAGACTCTCAATCAAATCGGCCATTTGCGTTAGAGTTTTAAGAAGGTTTTTTATTTGCATACATGGTTATTTTGTGTTAATAAAATGGGTATAACATTTCCCTTACCCTATCATTTGAAACAAGCGACCAATTACAAATTTGGGTTAAGTGTCCTCAAAAAGACTAACCATAACCTCGCAGAGAAAGCATAAAGCCACACTAATCACATATACTTGCGTATGAATTTGGGAAAGTAAAGACAAAACATCCATAACAAAAATATTATGGGTGCTCATTAATAATTCAAAACTTTGTGCTCAACTATCTACCTGATCACAAACACCACCTTCTTCTCTTCAAAGTACTCCTCCTCAAACAGATCGGAAATTTTCCATTGTTGAACAGACTTTCCGAGCGGAGCAAGCTCCTCGCGAATATCACCGCCTTTAAGAGCGATAATACCATTAGGTAGATTATTAATACCACCAGGACTAATCTTCCTGCGCATCCAGTTCATAATAGTAGGGAGTGGCGCAACAGCTCTGGTTACTACAAAATCATACTTCTCGTTAACTTCCTCTGCCCTTGCCTTTGTTGCAACAACATTATCAAGCTCAAGAGAATTGGCTACTGATTGCGTAACGGTAATCTTTTTACCAACCGAGTCAACCAAATGAAAGGACACCTCAGGAAAAATTATTGCAAGCGGAATACCAGGGAATCCTCCACCAGTTCCTAAATCAATAACCCTTGTACCCTTAGCAAATGATATTACCTTGGCAATCGCTAATGAATGAAGAATATGATGAACGTTGAGTTTATCAATATCCTTGCGGGAGATAACATTAATCTTAGCATTCCAATCCCTATAAAGTTCAGGTAACTGCTGAAACTTTTCCCTTTGTGAACTAGTAAGCTCTGGAAAATACTTAACTATTTCTTCCATAGAATTAGGGCTTATGAGGGCTGTTCGAGAGTATATTAAACAGTAGCTCCCTTGCACGGAATAGCTGAGCTTTAACTGTTCCTAATGGCAAAGACAACTCATCTGATATTTCTTCGTATGAATACTCTTTGAAATAACGGAGCTCCACTAGCTTCCTATATCTTGGCTTTAACTTAGAAACAACGGATTTTATCAGCAAAATATTCTGCTCCTTTATCAGTGTTTCTTCAGGATCGAGGTTTCCCGACTGCAAATTTGTTGCGGGTGTTGATGGAACGCCTTCAGCATCCTCATTTGGCTGGTCTATTGATATTAGGTTTGCTTTTCGCTTGCGAATAAAATCAATGCAATTGTTTGATGCTATCTTAAACAGCCATGTGCTAAAGGCATAGTTTGGCGTGTACTGATGAATGCTTTTAAACGCTTTCCCGAATGCTTCTATAGTTAAATCTTCCGCGTCGCTCTTGTTATTTACCATCTTTAGAAGCATGAAATATATAGCATCTCTGTAGCGTTCAAGCAGTTCAGCATAGGCTTTCTGGTCGCCTTCTACCGCCTTTCCCACAAGCAGGAGATCATGTTTTGCCTTATCTGAAAGGTTGGTGCCTAAATCCATCTTTTCTTCGTTTTCTTAAATCGATTAGCCACCATGAGCATACTATAAAAAATGGGTGAAAATAAATCATATAACAACGAAAGTAAAAATATTTTCCTTTCGTTCAAACGATTCATGGCAATTTTTAGTATTACGCTCATAATAATAAGTCTAAACAGAATAAGCCCGCCAATAATATAGGGATAGAACTGTATGCCTATTAGAATAATACCTGAAATCCAAAAAATGATTCTTGACAAGGGTTCTAGGCCAAGTAAAAACTTTACCCCTTTTTTATAATGAGGGCTGGTTGTAAGGTGTCTTTTTTTCTGCATTAACCAGCCAGAAAAAGTTCTTTGCGCTTTTGACCTAGTTTGAGCCTCCTTGTTATAAATAACTGAAGTATTGCTTTTTTTTGCTACTTGGTGTATGAACAAGTCGTCATCTCCGGATGTAAGTGAAGCATGTGAAGCAAAACCTTTATTTTTGAAAAAAAGCTCCTTTTTGTATGCGAGATTTCTCCCAACTCCCATATATGGCTTGCCAATAAGCGCAAAGCTTAAATATTGCACTGCAATAAAAAAAGCATCAAACCTTATAAGCTTGTTTAAAAAACCGTTCTCCTGAATATACCCGCCATAACCTAATACAACCTCGTTAGGACTATGGAATTCCTGTGCCATTGAGGCCAGCCACTCAGAACCTTGCGGTTTGCAATCGGCATCGGTTAGTAATAGCCAATCATACTTTGCTGCTTTTATTCCTATGGTTAGTGCCAGCTTTTTTCCATGAATGAATTTATCATCCTTTTTAATGGTAGTAACTTTAAGATGCTTATACTTCTGCAAAAAACGTTTTAAAACCATATCGGTATCGTCGTGGGAGCAATCGTTTACTACAACCACCTCGTAATCAGGGTAATCCTGCTCAAGAACATGGGGCAGAAAATTACTCAGGTTTTCCTCCTCGTTGCGTGCACAAATAACAATGGAAACTGGCACCTTATGATTTTTTGAAGTCGGCTTTTTCCGATTACAAATAGGCACCCGAATAAATACAACTAAGTAGTAAAAAAGCTGAACAAGCAGAAAAAACGAAAAAACGATAAATAGTGCTAATTCGTATATGGTTGATTCATAGAAAAAAGTATCCACATCAATGCTAATTATATTAAAAAACAATTTTATTAAACATTTTCGGGTTTAGCAAGGTTAGAAGGCAATCCATTAAATGTTTTAAAACTTTTTCTGCTATCTTTGGGACAAATTTAAATTAAATAGCCACTAACATTTCAACTAACTAACTATTTACATGGCTTTTATAGCATTTATTTCGCATCCTAAGTTAACCATGATTTTTTAATATTTTCAATGAGAATTCATTATTTCAATGTTTTTTAAAATTAAATCAACCGACACAGATAGCAATGCCAGAAGTGGCGAAATTTTCACCGCCCACGGAACCATTCCTACTCCAATATTTATGCCTGTTGGAACGGTTGGTAGCGTAAAAGGTGTAACACAACGTGACCTTGAGGATGAGATAAATGCAAAAATTATACTTGGCAATACCTATCACCTTTACTTGCGTCCGGGTCTCGATATTTTAAAGCGATCCGGGGGGCTTCATAAGTTCATATCATGGCAAAGACCCATACTAACCGATAGTGGAGGGTACCAGGTGTTTTCTCTAGCAGCCAACAGAAAATTAAAACCCGATGGGGCACATTTCCGGTCCCACATTGATGGCTCCAAACATATATTCTCTCCCGAGGGCGTGGTTGATATCCAGCGTACTATTGGTGCTGATATTATTATGGCTTTTGATGAGTGCCCGCCTGGAGATGCTACCTACGATTACGCAAAAAAATCGCTCGACCTAACCGAAAGCTGGCTTGATAAATGCTTGAAACGTTTTGATGAAACAGAGCCTGTTTACGGGCATCATCAGTCCCTTTTCCCAATAGTTCAAGGGTGCGTTTATACAGATCTTAGAAAGAGAGCTGCCGAGCATATTGCATCACTGAATCGCGAGGGGTATGCCATTGGAGGTCTATCAGTTGGCGAACCCGCTGAAGTTATGTATGAGATGGTTGAAGTGGTTAACAACATACTACCCATGGATAAGCCACGTTACCTAATGGGAGTTGGTACACCAGAAAATATTCTCGAAGCTATTGAGCGCGGAGTTGATATGTTTGACTGCGTAATGCCAACGCGAAACGGACGTAACGGGATGCTATTTACCAGCGAGGGCATAATTAATATCAGAAATAAAAAATGGTATGATGATTTTAGCCCCATTGACCCCAAGGGCACAACTTTTGTAGACAAACGGTTCACCAAAGCATACCTAAGGCATCTTTTTGTATCAAATGAGATGCTTGGGCCTCAGATAGCGAGCCTACACAATCTAGGTTTCTATCTATGGCTGGTTAACGAGGCAAGAAAAATGATTGAAAACAAACAGTTTAGTAGCTGGAAAAAACAAATGGTAAAAAGAGTCGCCACGCGTTTATGAGAAAGTTAGGCCTTAAAATAATTGATATTTATATCATACGTAAGTTTATTGGCACGTATTTTTACGCCATTTTACTCATTGTTGGTATTGCTGTAGTGTTTGATGTAGCAGAAAAGATGGACGACTTTGTAGGGAAAGACGCACCGCTTAAAGCAATAGTATTTGATTACTACTTGAATTTTATACCATACTTTGCTAATCTTTTCAGCTCGTTGTTCACATTTATTGCCGTTATATTCTTTACATCAAAAATGGCATACAATACGGAGATTATTGCAATTCTGAGTAGCGGTGTTAGCTTTAAAAGAATAATGTTCCCCTATTTCATCTCAGCTTTAATCATATCCATCTTCTCATTCCTCCTAACCAGCTTTATAATACCTCCAGCCAACGAAACGCGCCTCGATTTTGAGAACACGTATGTTAAAAACCCTTTGAGAAACACCGACCGAAATATTCATAGGCAGGTACGCCCCGGCATTTTCATTTACATGCAATCGTATAACACCCATAACAACATGGGGAATAGGTTTAGCATGGAGCATTTTGTTGATGGTGAGCTAAAATCAAAACTTATATCCGACATGGTAAAATGGGACACAACCTCCAACAAATGGGTTGCCCATAACTACCACATACGAACCTTTACTGACAAGGGGGAGGAAATTGAATTCGGTGAAAAGATTGACACTGTAATTTTCCTTGAGCCCTCCGACTTTTCACGCCGTCTAAATGTTGTTGAAACAATGAATATGTTTGAACTCAACGACTTTATTGATGAGCAGAAATTACAGGGGGCAGACAATGTTGACTTTTACTTAATTGAAAAGTATAGCCGGGTAGCATATCCGTTCTCAACTTTCATACTCACCCTCATAGGCGTTTCACTATCATCAAGAAAAGTGAGAGGAGGCATTGGCTTGCACATAGGCTTAGGGTTAGCACTTAGCTTTAGCTACATACTTTTTATGCGTTTTGCAACCATGTTTTCGGTAGGAGGGGCAATACCTCCGCTGCTCGCCGTTTGGATACCAAACTTCCTGTACGCAATAATTGCGCTGGCACTCTACAAAATGGCACCTAAATAGGTGGTTTCAACTTCTGGCTAAACAATGGGGTGTATAAAGGTCCCTGAGGGGTAAGGTCGCTTTTATAAATGGTCACATTATTTACAAGACTCTTTTGGAAAAAACGCGATTTATTCTCATAAATAATAGAGCGTAAACTTTCTAAATTTGCAACAAACTTAACCCTGCCAATGGTAATATGCGGATTAAACCCTCTTTTATCAGGGACAAACCCCAGGGGCATAACTGCATTACAGACTCTTCTGTGTAACTTATTGAGCGGTTCCGACTCCTCTATTCCAACCCATATCACCTTTGGATTCCTACTATTCCCAAAAATGCCAAGACCTTTTATTCTGATTTCAAAACTAGGGATATCATGTAAATATTGCGAAAGGCTATTCTTAACACTTTCAAACTGCTCCTCAGTTACTTCGCCAAGAAAAAACAATGTTTGATGTAGTACAGGTAATCTTACCCACTTCACCTTATCATTACTAAGCGTTGCTTTTAGGTTGGCTATAAAATTACTGAGCTTGCTTTGCGTTTTAACCTCAAATGCTATAAATGACCTCATAAATATTTATATTTTTTAACATTTAATACAAAGGGAAATCTTTCGTAGAATATTTAAAATAGCTATTTTACCAAAAATAACTAAAAATAATTGACCTATGAGTAAAGAGAAAAAATTTGCAGTTGTACTTTCAGGTTGCGGAGTATTTGATGGTGCAGAAATTCACGAAACCACCATGACGCTTTATGCTATAGCTTCGCAGGGACACTCCTACCAGATTTTTGCTCCCGACATAGAGCAGCACCATGTAATTAATCACATTACTGGCGATGAGATGAACGAAAAGCGCAACGTGCTTGTTGAATCAGCCCGTATCGCACGAGGTGATATAAAGCCTTTGAGCGATTACGAACCCAACAATTTTGATGCGTTGATTTTTCCTGGCGGTTTTGGTGTAGCAAAAAACCTATGCAATTTTGCCTTTGAAGGGTCAGATTGCAGTGTTAATCCTGAGATAGAAAAAGTAGTTAAAGAAACACATGGCAGCAAAAAACCCATTGGCGCGCTATGCATTTCACCCGTTATTATAGCAAAAGTACTGGGTGATGTAACCCTTACAATTGGGCAGGACGATGGCACTGCTAAGGCCATTGAGAGCATGGGAGCAAAACATGAAAAGACTAGCCACGGGGAGGTTGTTTCCGATAAAGAGAACCTAATATTTACTACACCATGCTATATGTTAGACGCAACAATAATTGACATAGCCAATGGAGCGAATGCAATAATCAAGGAGATATCTAAGCACATTTAGGGTTATTTGAATTAAAGCATAAAAATGATGCCCAATCCTGGGCGTCATTTTTTTTATAGCAATCCATGCTCATGTAGAATTATTAGCTCGTTCAAAAGCATATCATCACCGTAGGCATCAAACTCTGCCTTTAAATTTGAACCGAAAACCCTAGCCACTGCTTGCCAGAAAACTGCTGAAAAGCCTCCTCTTAGGTCACGAATGACGGCATAGCTTGTTCGCCCAATCTCTCTATCTATTAACTTGATTAGCAACCGTCCCTGAGAGAAAGTGAGTTTAACAAGTTGACCTTCAAATTCTTCACGCAACTCCTTTTCAACCTGTTTTACGTATGCTCTTTTGGCAGCATCGGAGTCAAGCGTTCGATAATGAGCGTCCATCTCCGAAATTTTATACTTTGCAACCTGAACGTATGGGTAAACCACCTTAAGATTCCTTATCAATCTACGGTATCGCCTATAATCTCTTTTATTAGAGAATTTCCTGTCAGGAAATACCACCACCTGCCTCAAGTTAATATTTGGAAGCGTATCGCCATTAACCACCCTAATAGGCAGCATCTGCTTACCATCAATAGTTCTGGGGATTTGCCCATACAGATGATAACTGCTGCTAATTGCAAGCAAAAAGACAGTAACTAACAATAATTTTAAAGCCATTCTCATAACTACACTTTGCTTCTTAACCTCTTTAACGGTATTAATAATTTTTTGTTTTTACCAATCTGTTAAATCATATTACAGAAAAAATGCCAAAAAAATTTCGAAATGTCAATTTTTTTAAGGAATTTTCACAATTATTTACTAATTGAACTAATCATGGAACTTATTGAAAGCTCTCAGCAGGAAAAAATTGAATATGCAGGATTTTGGTTACGATTTGCTGCATTCATCATTGACCGCATCATTCTTCATATATTCAGCCTAATACTTTTTATTCCTACAATATTTTTTGTTGTTACCTTAGCATTAAAAATTGAGGATACCAGCAATTTCAATTCTTTCGAATCCTTTATGGCCGAAGGGAATCTTCTTAAAGTTGGAATAATAGTTGGCCTCTTCCTGTTAATCGGGTTACTGAATCTTGCTGCTGGATGGTTATACTACGCTCTTATGGAGTCATCCAAATACAATGCAACTCTTGGCAAGCTTGCAATTGGAATTAAAGTTACAGCGCTTAATGGCGAAAGAGTGACATTTGCCAGAGCTACAGGTAGATATTTTGCCAGAATAATTACCAATCTAACCTTTCTTATAGGATACGTAATGGCAGGATTTACCGAGAGAAAGCAGGCGCTTCACGATATTATTGCCAGCTGCATAGTGATTAAAAACGATATATCAAGTTATAACTAAACAAAAGCATGGTGTTATCCGTTGCTTTTGTTTAAGAAACTAAAAACGTTACAGTCCAATGGAAAAAAACAACAGGAGCTACTCCAACGATGATATAACTGTATTTTGGAAACCTGGTGAATGTATTCATGCCACAACCTGCTACACCAAGCTACTTTCAGTTTTTAATCCTAGGAATCGTCCATGGGTTAACATGCAGGGCGCTCCTACTGAAGATATAATAGATATTGTAAACCAGTGTCCTACCAATGCTCTGACCTTTAGATGGTTAGATCCGGAGAAAAACAAGCTGGAAACATCTCCAAAAGCCGTGAAAGAGGATGAGGATAAAATTATCAACGCCAGTGCAAGTGAAACCAAGCCCGTTAAAATTCAAGTAATGCGAAATGGGCCAATACTTCTTTCAGGAAAATTTAGGATGATTGGCGAGGATGGGAACGAGCTAAAATCAATGCAAATGGTATCGCTGTGTCGGTGTGGACAATCAAACAACATGCCTTTTTGCGATGGAAATCATTTTAAAGTAGGATTTAAAGACCCAGAATAAGACATGGATAATAAAATTAAGAAGAGACCCGAGGTTATAATAAACAAGAACGGACCAATTAAAGTAACAGCCCCTTTCGACCTTGTTGGAGCAGATGGTAATCCAATTACACCTGAGAGTGTTAATGAGGTTTATTTGTGTGCCTGTGGGCAATCAAGCAACAAGCCGTTTTGTGATGGCTCACATAATAGTAAAAGTTCAACATTATAATTTTTTCTAACAACGTAATGCTTCACAAAGAGCAAAAGCCTTTAAAACCAATTGTTCGATTTTTAATGGTTACTGGAGGGGTAGTTTCCGTTACGCTTGGTATAATAGGAATTGCACTTCCTTTGCTACCCACAACGCCTTTTCTTCTGCTTGCCGCATATCTGTTTTTAAGAAGTTCGCAACGGCTTTACCGTTGGCTCCTGACCCACAGGGTATTTGGTTCGTATATTCGAAATTACATTCACCACAGATCAATAAGTAAAAGCGTAAAAGTAAGCACCCTAATAATTCTATGGGCAACTATTTGTATAAGCGCTTATTTTATGAAAGAACTCATTTGGGTACAGCTACTCCTCCTATTGGTCGCCATTGGTGTTTCCATTCACGTACTAAGCTTAAGAACCATGCCCAAAAACAAGACAACGACCAATAACTCCGATGAAATAACCCCATAAAGTTAGTGCGGCACAAACGCTGTTTGTGCCGCACAACTTAACTTAACCACCGGTAATCAATAAGCTTATAGCTCATTCATACGCCCTCAAATATATGCCAAATAATAGCATTCAACAAGGGTGTTTTGACAAGCATAGCAATAAACCTGACCAACAAACTTTATCACCCCACTAAACTTCTTAAGATAATTCGAAACTAATATTTATTAAGCAACTCAGTTTATGCAGAGTTATGGATTTAGAATTCTCACTCCATTTGTAGTGCTATAAACACGTTGGCTAAAGCCAACAGAAATATTCAAATGCGTTTAATCATTATTGTCAGTTTTATTGCGTAAATTAAGCACACCCAATTGTCCATTATTCAATTTATAAAAACAAACATGATTACTAGCATTAGCAGATGAAAGATGCCAACATCCATTGCAAAGCATGAACTTCATGTCGCTAAACAGCAAATAAATTGTTTTCAGTTATCATTCATGGAGTTATCTTTGCACGCTGATTTTTATTCGGGTAACCAACAAAAACTTATTAGTCATGAGCAATAAACTAAATGTAAATGTTAACTCCGAAATTGGAGAGCTTGAAGGAGTAATATTACATACACCTGGAGCCGAGGTAGAAAACATGACCCCGATGGATGCCCACCGGGCACTATATAGCGACATTTTAAACCTTGAGGTAGCACGCAAAGAGTATAGCCAGCTAAGCGGGGTTCTCTCAAAAATAACGCGAACATACCAAGTAAGCGAGCTCCTATACGAAGTAGTAAGAAAACCTGCTGCTCGCGATGAGCTGATAGAAACCATTTGCAAACACGAAGGTGTAATGCATCTGCGTGATGAGCTTTCCAGCACACCTTCTAAGCAACTTGCAAAAATCCTTATTGAGGGGCTGCCTATAACCCGTAACACATTAACCAGCTTTTTAAGCAACGAGAGGTATGCCCTCCCCCCACTGTACAACTTTTATTTCACTCGCGATGCTTCAATCTCAATATTTGATGAAGTATTAATTGGTAAGATGGCGAGCAAAGTTCGCGACAGGGAAACCATTATCATGGAGGCTATCTTTAGCCACTCCGACTCTTTTGCTACAAACACAACCAATCCGCTTACCTTTAATTGCAACGGCGAAATATCTATTGAAGGCGGGGATGTTCTAATTGCCCGTGATGATATCTTACTTATAGGAAACAGCGCTCGAACATCAACGCAGGGCATCGATTTTATCATTAACAGGCTGTGCTCAAAAAACGATAATAAGAAAAGGCATATAATTGTTCAGGAGCTACCATACAAACCCGAATCGTTCATTCATCTTGACATGGTTTTCACTCTGCTTGACGTGGACTCCTGCATGATTTTTGAGCCATTGATACTTAGGCCTAACAAATATCAAACAGTGAAAATAACCATTGAGAATGGCAAGGTTAAGGAGATAAAGAACGTTGAGAACCTTTTAGTTGCATTAAAAAACCTTGGCATGAACCTTACGCCTATACAGTGTGGAGGAAGCAAAGATAGCTGGCCACAAGAACGTGAACAGTGGCATAGTGGTGCTAACTTTTTTGCTGTTGGTCCCGGTAAAGTTCTTGGTTACGCCCGTAACACATACACTATGGATGAAATGAACCATCATGGTTATGAAATTATAAGAGCAAAAGAGGTTGTGAACGGGAAGGTAGATCTCAACAACTACAACAAGTACGTAATCACACTTGATGGAAGCGAACTCCCACGCGGAGGTGGTGGCGCCAGATGTATGACCATGCCTGTAAGAAGAAAGCCTGTAACTTGGAAGTAATCAAAAGAACAAAAGCCGAGCGGAATTATTTCGCTCGGTTTTTTAATGCTTATTGCAGTTTACTGCAAGTAAATAAAAAACACTCTAACTTTTAACCACTTTGCTAACTAAATCAGCTGCTTCCTGAAGCGATATTGCAGAGTAAACCTTAAGCCCACTGGTATCAATCAGTTCCTTTGCCTCCTCAGCATTAGTTCCTTGCAACCTAACAATAACAGGAACAGATATATTCCCTATCTCCTTGTAAGCATCAACAACTCCCTGAGCAACCCTATCGCATCTCACAATACCCCCAAAAATATTAATTAGAATTGCTTTAACAGCCGGATCCTTAAGGATTATCCTAAACCCAGCGGCAACAGTTTTTGCGTTTGCGCCTCCCCCAACATCCAAGAAGTTGGCAGGATCGCCACCGGAGAGTTTAATAATATCCATTGTAGCCATTGCTAATCCGGCCCCATTAACCATACACCCAACATTGCCATCGAGCTTAATAAAATTTAAATTAGATTCGGAAGCTTCAACTTCAGTGGGATCCTCCTCGTTCAAATCTCTTAACTTAACCAAATCAGGATGCCTGTATAGCGCATTATCATCAAGGTTCACTTTTGCATCGGCAGCAAATATTAAATCATCGGAGGTTTTAAAAACGGGGTTTATCTCAAACAAAGTGGCATCGTACTCAATATATGCATTGTAGAGTGCCACCACAAACTTAACCATTTGCGAGAACGCTTTACCCGACAGGCCAAGGTTAAAAGCAATTTTACGTGCCTGATACGGCTGAATACCCATTGGGTGTATCTCTTCCTTGAAAATTAAGTGAGGAGTTTTTGCTGCCACCGCCTCAATGTCCATTCCGCCCTCCGTTGAGTACAATACCATGTTTCGCCCTGTTGCTCTATTTAGGAGGATACTCATATAGAATTCCTGAACTTTAGATGGGCCAGGGTAATATATCCCCTGTTCAATCAGGATTTTCCGAACCAGCTTTCCTTCAGGGCCTGTTTGATGGGTAACAAGGTTCATGCCCAATATTGAAGAAGCATAACTTCTAACTTCATCTATGTTCTTTGCTATTTTAACCCCACCACCTTTCCCTCTTCCTCCGGCGTGAATCTGAGCTTTAACAGCAATGGCATTTGTTCCTGTTGAACTCATAATCTCTTTAGCAACAGTAACTGCCTCTTCATTTGTAAAAGCAATTTTACTGGCTGGAACAGCCACTCCAGCTCTACCTAATAATTCTTTAGCCTGATATTCATGGATATTCATTGGAAAAAAGTTTAATTTGCAGTGCAACTAAGATACAAAAATATAGAAAACTTTAGTTTGTATTTGTAACAAGATTATTAAAAAATGGCTAAACACAGAAAATTAGGGATAGATGAGCTAAACCGAATTAGCGCTGAGGATAACAAAATAGTTCCCAAACACCCACTTGTTATTGTACTTGATAACGTTAGGAGTTTGAACAACATTGGGTCTGTATTTAGAACCTGTGATGCGCTTGGTGCAGAAGGCATTATGCTTTGCGGAATATCAGCCACTCCACCACATCCTGATATATACAAAACAGCATTAGGTGCAGAGAACTCTGTTACCTGGAAATATTATAGTACAACTAATGAAGCGATAGAAGAGCTAAAGCATAATGGCTATATCATTTATGCCATTGAGCAAACAACCAATAGTACAAGTTTAATTGATTTTAAACCGAAAAGAGACAAGAAGTACGCTTTTATATTTGGGAATGAGCTTAAGGGGGTTTCGCAAGATGCCATTGATTCTTGCAATGGAACAATTGAAATCCCACAATTTGGATCAAAGCACTCATTTAACGTATCAGTTACCGCTGCAATAGTAATGTGGGATACGCTACGGAAGATTATTACTTAAAACACCTACAGTATAATTACAAGGTTTGCCTCTTAAATACTGACTAAAAAAAAAGGGAGCACCACTGGGTACTCCCTCCTTTATAATTCTATTCTGAGATACTACTACTCAACGATTGCCATAAAAGCATCATTTTGGAAGTAGTTACGGAATTCAAGATCTTTCTTCGCACGCTCTTTTAGAGAAGCATCTTGACCAATGGCTGTACGAAGGTTATCAAGAACCATGTTCTCATCACCAATACGTGCTCCAACTATTGCTTGTCCATAGTGCGCTTTGGGCTCATCAACCTTCTCAAAGGTATTCTTAGCTGCATCGTTCTTGTTTGTAAGAAGCATTGCAAGACCTTGATTGAAAGAATCAGTTCCACCTAAGTACTCAACTGCTGCTGGATACTTATTGTTAATGATTGAAATAATTCCAAGGTTGTACTTAACTTCTGGCCCCGCATTAGCAGCACCTACGAAAAGGTTCTCAGCCTCTTCAACGTTTCCTTCAACTAGCTCAATGCATCCCATGTTGTTTTTCACAGTTGCATTGTTTCCGTCAATAGCGGTTGCTGCCTCAAGGGCTGCCTTTGCTGCATCAAAATTATCTTTCTTAATGTTTATGTACGCAACGTTGTTGTGTGCGCGAAGGTCGTTGAACTGCTCAGCAGCTTTAGTATAGATGCTAAGTTTCGTGTCCATATCTTCAACTAGGTTGCCAGCATAAAGCATTTCCTCAACGTTAAGTTCATCAAGTTCGTCATTCTCAACCATCTCAAGGAACTCCTCGTCAGAATAACCAATCCTGTCAACTTTTGCAGTCATTTTAGAACGACGAAGTTCAGGTAGAATTTTCTCTGCAAGAACCAAGTAAACTTTGCTTAAGTTCTTAATTTCCTTCTCGCGCACCTCAGGATCTGAGTACTTTGAAAGAACACGAAGAATTAATTCTTTGTCTTGAATGTCAGACTCTTGAACCATTTTTTGGAATCCATCCCAGTCCTCTGTAGTTGTTTCTACAGAAACATAGTCCTCTGTACTACCTTCAATTTCCGATTTTTTAAAGATATCAGCTAGCCACTTCTGAGTATTCTCACCACGCTCGTTAGATAGTTTCTCGTTAAGATCTATTGGGCCATCGGGAGAAGCGTATGCTGAAACATTAACGCCTTTTAACTCAAGCCTTGATTCCTCATCGGAAGTTTTAGCGATAAACTCTTTTAAAGCATCAATATCATCTTTGGTTAACTCAGATTTACGAATATTTGAACGCTGAATAACAAAGTTGATCTGTGCCTCTTCGTCTTCAGAAACTACGCGCTGAAAGTTATCAGAAAGCATAATTGGCTTAGGATCGAGCTCTACCATTTGCGATGTTGCAATTACGCCAACACCTATTTTCTCCGGCTCATCAAAAGGAATTCTTTCACCCTTATGAATAATAACAAAGCGTAACTCAAGTTCTGAGTCCATCATCTCATCTTTATATTCGAACTCAAACTCGTGGCTAGCACTACCACCAGCATCATTTTTTATAACCTGATGATTATCTTCAACATCTTCTCCTTGAAGCATTTTTGGAGGAAGAGGCAGTTCTCCACCTTCGTAAACCAATACCGGTGTAATCTCAAGTATTGCCTTTTTGTTAAAATACTTTGCTGGGAAAGTTGCTTCAATTTTTCCTTCAACCATACCTCCGTGAACCTCAAGAGGGTTAGGATCAAGGTTAATTTCAGTGCCTTCAGCAAGTTCTTTCATCTTACTTACTCCACAGCTACTTAAAACGATGGCTACTATACTTAATAGCGCCAGTAGATTGAGTTTGATTCTTTTCATGTCTATAACAGTTTAATTTGGTTTTTCTATCCTTTTGGTTAACAATTCACAAATTTAATACACTTTTTAGTAAATAGAAAATGTTTCAGTGTAAAAATACACATAAAAGTTAAAAAGAAACCCTTTTAAGGCCTGCATTTAATCTTTCGTCAAAAATAACCTTTTTTATTCTTTGGTAATCAGATTGGTTCTCAACAAAATCGATGTTTGATGTGTCTAATATTAGGAACGAATAATCTGGATGCTGCTTGAAAAATTCGAAGTAGCCTTGCTGGATTTTCTCAAGGTACCCTGGTGTAATGGTGCTCTCGTATTCCCTTCCTCTTCTCTTTATATTTTTTATTAAATCAGATACAGGTACATGCAGATATACATAGAGGTTTGGTTTAGGTATTGAGCCGTATATTATCTCAAATATTTGGCGGTAAAGGTTGTACTCATCTTTTGCCAGCGTATTTTGTGCGAAGATTAGTGATTTCATGAAGAAATAATCGGCAATTACCAGAGGCTGAAAAAGCGACATTGCTCTAAGCTCCGCATTAAGCTGCTTATAGCGCTCAGCCAAGAACGAAAGTTCTAGAGGGAAACTATATCGCTGTGGATCGTTATAGAACTTGGGTAAGAAGGGGTTGTCGGCAAACTGCTCCAGCACCAACCTTGCGTTGTAATCATAGGCCAGCATTTTTGCCAGGGTTGTTTTTCCTGCACCAATATTTCCTTCAATAACTATGTATTGCATAATCAAATTTAAAACTAAAAAAAAGGAGCCAGGTAACCCTCAACTCCTCTCATATCACCTCATAATTAAAGTGCTAGTATGAAACATCCTCCTTCATGTTATAGTAAATAAAGGAGTAGATATCTGCCATCTCTTCAATAATCAATGACATGGGCATGCCTGCACCATGACCTGCTCTGGTTTGAATCCTTATTAATTTAGGATTTGCCCCTTTACGTTGCTTATCCTGTAGGGTTGCTATATATTTATATGAGTGGGCAGGAACAACCCGGTCATCCCTATCGGCTGTTGTTGCCAATATAGCTGGATAGCGACCGCTACTGCTAACGTTATGAATAGGTGAATAGTTGTGGAGGTTCAAAAACTGGATTGAATCTTCACTCGATCCATAATCGTTAACCCATGCCCAGCCAATGGTGAACTTATGGAACCTAAGCATATCCATAACACCAACCTGAGGTATGGCAACCTTAAACAAATCGGGGCGTTGATTTACAACGGCGCCAACTAACAGCCCTCCGTTTGACCCACCCTGGATTGCTAGCTTACTACTAGAGGTGTATCCCTCGGAAATTAAGTATTCTGCTCCTGCGATAAAATCATCAAAAACATTCTGCTTATTTAGCTTTGTTCCTGAGCGGTACCAGTTCTCTCCGTATTCTCCGCCACCACGAATGTTTGCAAGGGCAAATACTCCGCCATTCTCAAGCCACACCAACCTGGATGTCTTGAACGATGGCATAACAGTTGCATTAAACCCTCCGTACCCGTATAGTAATGTTGGGTTCGTGCCATCCAGCTCAACACCTTTCTTATGAACAATGAACATGGGAACCTCGGTACCATCCTTGCTCTTATAGAAAACTTGCTTGGTTTCGTATTGTTCAAAATCGAAGTCGATATCAGGCTCAAAGAACTTCTCTGATTGGTATGTTTCCGTATTAAACAGGTAAGAAACTGTAGGTACTGTAAAGGATGTGAAGGTGTAGAAGGCTTGCTTGTTATTTAATGAAGCGTTAATTTCAGAAACGGTCCCAAGGTTTGGTAAATCGAGATTATGGAGTTTCATTCCATTAAGATCATACACATTAACCTTACTCTTTACATCCTCAATATAGGTAGCCATAATTTTCCCACCGGCTAGAACACAACTCTCAAGCACGTCCTTTTTCTCAGGTAATACATCTATCCAATTCCCAACATCAAGGCTATTAATATTAATCCTAACTAGCTTGTATTTAGGAGAACGGTAGTTTGTGTGTACGTAGAGGTAACCATCTACATGGTCAAGCACCTTGTAATTATACTCAAAACTTGTAGTTAGCTTTATAAAATCACGATCTTTCCCTAGGTTCTTAATATAAACTGAGTTTCCATGAGTTGATTCAGACTCATATATAATTAAGAACTTCTCATCGGAAGTTACCTGTGCGGAATAGTTTCTTAAGGGGTACTCGTTATTGTAGAAAATCAACTTATCGTCGGCCTGTGGTGTTCCTAACTGATGGTAGTATACCTTATGATGCTCATTTATATTGCTAAGCTCACTTCCTTCCTTAGGAGCATCGTATCTGCTATAAAAGAATCCGTTTTTAAACCATTGTATGCTGGAAAACTTAACCCACTTAACAACATCCTCAAGGTCTTGACCAGTTTCGATATCTCTTACTTTTATTTTCTTCCAATCTGAACCACCATCGGCTATTTCATAAGCAATGTATTTAGCGTCTTTTGATATTCCAATATCGGCTAAGGCAACGGTTCCATCGGCAGAAAACTTGTTAGGGTCTATTAGTACTCTTGGTTCGTCATCAAAAGAATCCTGAACATAAAGAGTCATTTGGTTTTGAAGGCCCTGACGTTTGTAAAAGAAAATCTTTCCAGATTTCATGAATGGTGACGAGATATTGGTGTAATCCCACAAATTGCTAAGGCGATTCTTAATATCCTCTCTAAAAGGGATTCTATTGAGGTATTCGAATGTTACTTCATTTTGTGCTTCAACCCAATTTGCTACCTCCTGGGACTGATCATCCTCTAACCAGCGGTAGGGGTCGGTTACCTCTACACCAAAATAATTATCAACCACAGGCTCTTTTTTTGTTTCAGGATAATCAACCTTACTCCTATCACAAGATACACCTAGCAAAAGAACTACTGCTAAAGTAAAAAGTATGAGATTTTTCATGGGATTAGAACTTTACTCTCAAATTAATTATTAGGTAATTGGTTTTATGTTACTTACAAATATAGGCAAATGTTTAAACAATAAACCACGTAAATGTAGTGTTTTTTTAGAAAAATCACAAAAATTGCCTATCCTGACATAAAAAAAAGAGCAAGATTGGGGAGCTTGCTCTTTCATATAATTCATTGAAAAGCTATTCCTATTTTCTGCTTTCTGGCTTGGGAAGAAGAACTTTGCGGGATAGTTTAAGTTTACCCGTCTTCTTGTCAACCTCAATAAGTTTAACCTCAACCATGTCTCCTTCTTTAAACACGTCCTCAACCTTCTCAACGCGTTTCCAGTCGATTTCTGAAATGTGAAGAAGGCCATCCTTACCGGGTACAATCTCGATAAAGGCTCCAAATGGCATTATTGATTTTACTTTACCAGTATATATTTCGCCCTCCTCTGGCGATACAGCAATGCCTTTTATCCACTTCACCGCTTCGTTTCTTCCTTCAACATTATCGGCAAACACGGTTACAATGCCATGATTATTTACCTCTTCAATATTAACTGTAGCACCGGTGGTGCGCTGAATTTCCTGAATAATCTTACCACCTGGCCCAATCACTGCGCCGATAAGATCACGTGCAATTGTGAATCTCTCAATTCTTGGGGCATGTGGTTTTAAATCTGGGTTAGGTTCGGCGATGGTTTCTGTCATTTTCCCAAGAATATGCAATCTACCTTCACGAGCCTGTTCCAAGGCTTCGGAAAGCACCTCGTAGGGTAACCCATCAACCTTTATGTCCATCTGGGTAGCTGTTATACCATCCTTAGTGCCAGTTACTTTAAAGTCCATGTCACCTAGGTGATCCTCATCACCAAGAATATCGGAAAGAATTGCATATTTTGATCCTTTAGGCTCTGTTATAAGCCCCATCGCTATTCCTGAAACTGGCTTTTTAATTTTAATTCCAGCATCCATTAGCGCAAGGGTCCCTGCGCAAACAGTTGCCATTGATGATGATCCATTTGACTCAAGTATGTCACTTACTACTCTAACTGTATATGGGTTGTCTTCGCCAATTGGCACCATTTTTTTCAATGCTCTGTGAGCCAGATTCCCGTGCCCAATCTCCCTGCGACCAACGCCTCTGTATGGTCTGGCATCGCCAGTACAGAATGGCGGGAAATTATAGTGTAGCACAAAACGCTCAGTACCCTGCTGAAGCACCTCGTCGATAATTTTCTCATCGAGTTTGGTACCGAGAGTTATGGTTGTTAACGATTGGGTTTCGCCACGAGTAAACAAGGCTGAACCATGCGCTGATGGCAAGAAGTCTACCTCACATTCAATGGGGCGAATCTGATTGGTTTTACGTCCATCTAGCCTAATAGCTTCATTAAGCACCATATCTCTCATGGCCTTCTTCTCAACATCGTGATAGTAACGACCAACAAGGTTCGCTTTTCCATCCTGATCATCTTCTGATAGGGTCTCTAAAAACTCCTCCTTGATGGCCTTAAAGGCATCGCTGCGCTCGTGCTTAGGCAGCGTTGATTTGGCTACCTCATAAACCTTGCTGTAGCAGTAGTCTGCCACCTGCTTACGAAGCTCCTCGTCATTACTCTCGTGGCAGTACTCGCGCTTCTCAACACCAAGCTCTTTGGCAAGTTCCATCTGCACTTTACAATGCTCCTTAATGGCCTTGTGAGCAACCTTGATACCCTCAAGCATTTCTGCTTCAGAAACCTCATTCATCTCACCTTCAACCATTAGGATATTGTCGTAGGTAGCACCCACAAGCATATCAATATCGGCCTCCTTAATTTGGCTGAATGTAGGGTTAACTATAAACTCTCCGTTTAAACGGATAACCCTAACCTCGGATATTGGCCCATTAAAAGGCACATCGGAAACTGAAAGGGCTGCAGAAGCAGCCAAACCAGCAAGTGCATCTGGAGGAATATCTTTTTCTGCTGAGATTAGATTGATGGTTACAAATGTATCGGCATGATAATCCTCTGGGAACAAGGGACGTAAAGCCCTATCAACCAAGCGAGCTATAAGTACCTCATAATCTGATGGACGAGCCTCCCTTTTAAGAAAACCACCTGGGAAACGACCACCCGCTGCAAATTTCTCTTTATAATCAACGCTTAGAGGCATAAAATCAACATCCTCCTTCGCTTCCTTTGCGCTTACCACGGTGGCAAGCATCATGGTTTTACCCATGCTAATTACAACCGACCCATCGGCCTGCCTGGCCAATTTTCCTGTTTCGATGGAGATGTTTCTACCATCGCCAAGATCGATCGTTTTTTTCACTACTTTAAACATATTGTTTCCTATGTATTGGTAAATAAATAAAGCCAAATTTAAACAGAAAATCAGAGAAGAAACGCAATCTCTCTGATTCTCTCATCTTAATTATAAAAGTAAATTTTTAAAAAAGGCAATTGATACAATTGCCTTTTGAATTTCTACTTTCTTAATTTAAGAGTTTTAATGATTGCGCGATACCTTTCAATGTCGCGATCTTTAAGGTAATCTAATAATCTCCTACGCTTACCCACCAGCTTTAATAACGAACGCTGAGTTGAGTAATCTTTACGATTCTTCTTCAGATGTTCGGTTAAATGGCTGATACGGTAGGAAAATAACGCGATCTGTCCCTCTGCGGAACCAGTATCGGTATTAGACTTCCCGTAGGTTTTAAAAATCTCCTGCTTCTTTTCTGCTGTTAAATAATTCATAGCTAATCAGTAAATTAGTGGGTAATTCAAAGGCAAAATTCAAGGTGCAAAGGTAAATATATTTTTTTAAACATCATCATAAACCGTTCTGTTTTTTGCTAACCTACTGTGGACTGGACATTTTATTACGCTTTATTGAGTAATGCATTTACACCAATCTGACAGTATAGGCACTTTTTATTATCGCAATACTGCCCCTTTAGATGCAATAGGGCTTGAGTTATAAATGCGCTGTCTGCATGAACGCCCAAATCATCAAAACGTTTAATAATGCTATTCGTTTCTGGTTTTAATGATTCGAGGATAGATATGGCTCTATCGCGTAACGTCTGATTGCCCCTGTACGTTCCGTATGCAAACATAAAAGGAATTATTGTATTTATAAGAATTGTAGAAACCATTGTTCTCCCCAGAAACTTCTTACTGTATTTAGATTCTTTACCAAAGGTATAGTGAGTGTCCCAATAGGTTGAGCAATCAATCCTTAAATTACTGGAAAGCTGATTTAGGTCTTTAGAATCCATGCACATTGAGAATAATCCGGATGATTTATGTATCAGCTTTGCAAACTGAGCAATTCGGATGGTTGGAAAAGATGGGGGCCTTAAACGCATGAACTTCCACAGATGAAATGGTATGGGGTTCAGCCCAAACTTATCCTTCTGGTAACGATACTCTTTCTGAAGCGACGTTTTATAGTCATCGGGGTCGTAATCTGAATTTAAATCGTTTAACAGGCCGGCCTGTCCAAAAAGTATTGCCTCCACGCTCAGTATATTATCTTTAACTTTTGCCAACGCTTTAAGCGGGGTGGCCTTTGCCAGCATCTCAAAAGGTTGCGAATTAATTCTTAAGCCAAAACTACGAGCCATTGAAACGTAGAAAGCCTCCTCCCAGCTACCGTTATAATCATCAACTAATTTCTGAACCTGCTTTGTTTTCTGCTCCAAACGCTCCACGGCTAAGCTGGACAACCATATATTTAACGATAGCGAATTGTATTCTTTTAAGTACTGGGAACAAGGGATCCAGCTGGTACTTCGCATTAAATCGGAGAACCTTCCCTCAAGCTTTTTTGGGATTGAAACAACCAGCGTTTTCACATCCCTCCCGCTGCTTGTTTTGGTTTGCATATCATTATTAACCACTAAATGCAAGATAACAGAATCGTAAGCAGGATTCTTGTGATGACCATGCTTGTACCAATCGGAAGCATTAATGTGCATTTCTACATTACCGGCCCAAAGCACGTTATCAATTTTAATTTTTGCATTGAAAAAATCTGGACCTGAATTCGTATTATGCTCCCCTGAAGAAACAATCTCAAAAGCTTCTTCATTATTATTAATAAGGGAATTTAAGAGCCCACCATTATACTTCCAAATGAAATGCAATAACTCTTCTTTCACAAACAAATGTTTTAATTTAAAATGCTAGTAGCTTTTTTTTTATTTAAAAACGACTAGGAAATTTGTAGATTCGAAGATAAAAAAATATCTTGAGTATAAATTATGTTCATGGATTATGTAGTTTATGATTAAAAAACTATATTTGATAGAAATACTACCTTAAACCTAATGCTATGATCAGCTTTTTACTTTCTTTAAATGCTTTAAACATTCTAGTACCCAAATTGGCAACCAACGTAGCCCCCTTCCCTACAAATACATGGATAGGCTATGCTGGTATTTTGGTATTACTTGCTATTTTAGGTTACTTCCGATCGGCAACAACAAACCAAATGCCCAGTTTTATTCTTGATCAGAAGAAGATTCAGGAAGATTGGCAGATACGCAGCCAGTTTACCACAATTCTACTACCGATAATGGGTCTATTAATATTTATTTTTAACGCATTTGCCTGGGGTGTGTATGGGTTGGTTTCGATTATTGAGTTTTTTGCATTTCTATTTACCTCATTATGGTGGGTAATTAGTTGGATATGGTTTAACTTCCTTCATCCAGTTGTGTTTTTTATAGTTAAGCTGCTATGGCATTACATAATTATATGGAGCTGGAGATTCTTCAAGATAGCAATTACCCGAATACCTGAGGCATACTCCTTGAGCACGATAAAAAATGGATTCCTATCAGTATTCTCCATTTCTTTTATGGTACTGCTCCTGTTCTACTTAGGAAGTATTATGGCTCAACCATGGATTTACATTGTAATCGTGTTTGCATTCTTGTTTGGCATTGTATTTTTCTCAATCTATACACTTTATAATGACCCTGAACGTACCTTTAACGAATTCTGGACAGGCACAGTTGTTTCAAAGTTTGCAATTATTGTTACAACCAGCATTGTTAGTATTGCGGTAATTATTGCCTTGCACCTGTTTGCTGGCACTGCTGTACAAATTCCAGTATTAGGTACCTCTTTCCCTATTGCGCAATTACTTACAATTCTTTTTATTATTACATTCATCACATCAGTTTTTGCCAATACCATTATGCCTGCATACATGTATGAGAATAATGGTGTTTTTGAAACAAAGGATTTTTTAATTAGCACAGGGTTACGACTACCAAGACTCATTGGCGCAGCTCCCTTTGTTCTTCTGGGTGGAGCAATAGCATCCATTGCAACAGTGCTGATTGGCTCGCTGCTATGGTGGTCAACCAACACAACAAAAGAGATTTTTTGCGAAAGAGCGCTTGACAAACTAAATACAGAACTGAACGAGGAGCAAACTGTGCTGCGCAAAACAATCAGCTCAAAAATACTACCCAGACAGGCGCATGAAATAACCAAAGATAACACCAGAAGAATAGCCATTCTTGAATCAAGAATTTTCTCTCTTAATCAATTTAAGAACGACTGGCTAGCTATACTTCAAAATCTCCCTGAAGGGTATAGAAGAACCACCCCATATAAGAATAATATTAAGCTCATTGAACAAGACTATAAAAGGGATAAAGAAAAAATTACAAATGCAATTGATGAAGCGGAGACTAAACTTGCTGAACTAACTACTAAGCATGAAATGGCGCCCGATAACATTAACCTTGAAAAAAGGGTAGAGAGGGAAAGGGAGCGTATTAACGATTTTAAAACCTTACTTAACAAAACTGAGGTAGAGCGCATTGTTAGTATATCAATGGAGAACGAGAGGGTTCGATCGACAAAAGCAACAAACGTGATGTGGATACTTGGCACCCTGTTTTCGCTAATTGGTTACGCCTTACTAATTGCAATAGTACTTACCCCATTCTGGGTATATAGAACAAAGGTTTACTTTGATCTTTACACGTATCATCACGAAGGGAAATCGTACCTAACTGAGCAGATTGAATTTTACAAAGAAAGGAACAGGAACCAACCATTGCTCGGTTTTTTTGTGCTGCTAATTATTATTCTTATTAGCCTTGCCGTATCATTTGGATGGTTTATGATGGTGGCATAGTTGGTGCTTGATAAAAAACACGAGTTTTCTTTCTGATACTAATTAAAAGTAAAGTGGGCGAAACGTTGGTTTACCATAGCATTTCGCCCACTTTAAAATATAATGTTAAACTTTTTAGAGCTACCCCTGCTTCATTCTTATGTAAATGTTTGTGAGAACCTTCTTGGTGTATAGCGGAAAATCACCATTCATCATCCATGCGTAATAGCTGGGTTCCTTTTCAAAAATGTCTTCCACAGGCTTGCCTTTATATTTCCCAAAGTTGAAAACCTCAATCCCCTTATCATTATAAATAATTCGTCCTGCAAAATCAGCATTCTGATTATGCGAGCTGTACTCGGACAGGAAATCGACATCGTTCTGCAGGTCGCTATAACGATCGAGCTGCGCCTTAAGCACTTCGAAGGTTGCAACCGTGTCGGCCTCAGCAGTATGGGCACCCTCCAGCTCCTTATCGCAATAAAACCTGTAAGCCGCCTCAAGGGTACGCTTCTCCATTTTATGAAAAATGGTTTGCACATCGATAAATTTCCGTTTGCGAAAATCGAAATCGACCTCGGCACGCAGAAACTCCTCAGCCAAAAGCGGAAAATCGAACCGGTTTGAGTTGAAGCCAGCCAGATCGCACCCTTCCATGAACTGAGCAAGGGGTTTGGCTATGTCCTTGAAGGTTGGCTCATTCTCTACATCCTTATCGGTTATGCCATGAATAGCTGAAGATTCTGGCGGGATGGGAATTGTTGGATTAACCCTCTGCGAGCTAACCTCCTGCTTTCCGTTAGGAAAAAGTTTTAAAGTTGCTATCTCAACAATCCTGTCTTTGGAAATATTGATCCCTGTAGTTTCGAGATCGATAAAAATTAGTGGGTTCTTAATATTCAGTTCCATGTTTTAACCATTAAGCAAAATAGCGAAGCTGCCTGCTAGTAGTAGCTGACAGCTCCGCTAAATATATTTAGTTTATTTATCAAAAAAATTATGAGCTAACCATCATGGGCATTAAAAGCATAAGCACATCCTCCTCCTCATTCTCCTTGATTGCGGGGAAAAGAAGACCTGCCCTTGATGGATCAGAAAGCGAGAGTATTACATCGCTACTTGAAATATTAGAGAGAATCTCGATTAGGAAAACGGACTTAAATCCAATATCCATCTCATCACCCTCATACTGACACTGTAGCCTCTCAAAAGCTGAGATTGAGAAGTCTAAATCCTGAGCTGAAACAACAAGCTGATTACCGCTAAGCGATAACTTAACCAGGTTGCTGGCCTGATTTGTAAATGGAGCCACCTTCCTAAGGGAGTTGTAAAATTCAACCCTGTCGATGGTCATCTGATTTGGATTATTATCGGGCAACACAGAGTTGTAATTAGGATAAGCACCCTCTACCAAACGACAAACCATTGTGTAGTTCTCAAGGGTAAACTGAGCGTTCTTGTCGTCAAAATCAACTATAACATCTGAGGTTTCCTTAACAAGTACATTCTTAAGGAGCGCAGCAGGTTTTTTAGGGAGAATGAAGGAGTTCTCCTGGTCTGATTTCACATCAAACCTCTTGTATCTAACCAACTTGTGGGCATCAGATGCAACGAAGGTTAACGCCTCATCGCTCAGTTCGAACAGAATACCATTCATTACGGGGCGCATCTCATCCTCTGCTGTTGCAAAGATGGTTTTTGTAATTCCACTAAGCAATGCGCTTGCGGGAACTTTTACCGACACCTTCTTTTCCTCCTTTACTTCTGCTTTCGCAGGAAAATCTTCGGCTGGCTGACCAACAATATTAAATTCACCTGTATCGCTACTTACCTTGATAGCAAGCGAATCATTATTAATATCGAAAGTTAGCGGCTGCTCAGGAAACTCCTTAAGCGTGTCAACAAGAATACGAAAAGGAATAGCCACCTGCCCCTCGTCAGTCACATTCTCAAGGTTAATTCTTGTTGTTAATGTGGTTTCAAGGTCAGAGGCAGTTATTTCAAGATTATTGCCCTGAAGGTTGAAAAGAAAATTATCAAGAATTGGAAGGGTATTTTTTGTGCTAATTACCCTACTAACCACCGATAGATGGCTAAGAAGCTCGGTACTAGAAACTACAAATTTCATCCGTATTGATTTTAAATTATTTTGCTTTTTTTACAACTACATAATTGTTTAACTAAAATACCAAAAAAGGTAAAACCCTTTGCAAAACAGGGATTACCAGCACTCCTGGCTGCTGATTATCAGTTGCTATTGAGTTGTCAAATTAAATACCAATATTACAATTTTTTGCAATAACTGGCAACCCCTAATTAAATTTAGGTTTAAAATACGATATTTCCCTTAAAGCTGAGTGCGCATCGATGTATTTTACAATGTAAATATTATTATCGTTAGATTGGGTTATATAAAGCCTATCGGGATCATGCTGCATGGTACGTCCAAACTCATCAACATATTCATCAACAGGAACAGGAAAAACATTTAATTCATAAGTTCGGTTATTTGTCAATTTAAAGTTGAAAATAAAATCGGGTTGTAACCCAAGCACCTCCTTTCTTTCCTGTTCAGTTAAATCTGTTGCAATATCGTTGTAGGTTAAGTTTGATAAGCCATCAAGAAAGCTGCTCATTTTTTGTGAGTCATACTCCCTGGTAACCACTCCGCGTGTTATGGCAAAAAGCCTTGGTTCAGATTTTTCTGAGAAATCAAGCCTAAAAGAATTTTCAGGGTTAGTGGGGACCTCAACCTCTAGGTATTTAGTTTCAGTAATGGAAGGAATTGCCAACTTATTGGTTTGCCAATACGCAGGATTTAATTTTAGCAGTGATGAGATATCCCCCTCGTAGCTGGGTAGGTTCAACCTATATGCATTGTCAGCATCTTTAAGCAAACCAACAGAACCAAGGTTCATCGTGGAAGTATAGTGTATGTGATAATCTTTTAGTACTCTACTAACAGAACTAATGGTAACATTTACTCCATGACTCTGAATCTGCCTCATTAAACTATCCTTCACGGTTAGTGGGATTGGGGACGAAGAGCGTATTCTGGTAATCACTCTAAGCAAAGCATCTACAGCATCGTTGCTGGCAAAAAAACTATTATTTACGAGCCATCCATCATCGCCACGCTCAACGATAATTGAGTTGTTATTCTGCTTAAGTTTTATGCTCTGAATCCTCTCAATGTTAGATACAGAGAACCCTTTATCTTGACTCTTCCTAATCTCATCTGCCCTATTCTTTGCAAAATAGTATCCTGCCACAGTTAGTAAAACCAGAAACCACCAGTACCGAAAAATAAATCTTTTAATCATCATAAAAACTATTTGCCTGTGTATCGTTTCCTTCTTATAAATAGCCATACACCAATAAAAATCAGCAAAATAACCGAAGGTAATACAACGTTTAACACCTGCCATTTAACCCTGTCTTCGAGCACTTTACTTCGATCTAACAAACGTAATTTAAACTCACGGGTGCGTAAATTCATTAATCCGGTATCGTCGTTAAGGTAGTTAATCATATTTATCAGCAGATCCTTATTCCCATAGGTTTGATTTGTGTAGCGATCGAATCCAAGAGGTGTAATGTACGCGCCATCGCTCCTTCGGTTTACTTCGTTACGAATGATATTAGCATCAGATAACACTATCATACGAGAAGGGATACTACTCTCTCGAAATTGGAATGGATTGCCATTGTTTAAGCTTGAAAGCGGGCGATTTGTAAAGGCCGACGGGAATACTCCCTCAAGTAGAACCCCAACAGGTATTTGAGATTCATTAAAATCTCTTTCAAGCGGACTTTGCTCAATCTGCCTGAGATTAATAAATAGTGGCACATTAAGCGTTCTGCTATAGGATGATGTTCTTAAGAGGATTTTTTTGTGAACATCAGGGTTCATTCCGACTGTATCGATAGGGCTTGCGAATTTTGTAGAGATCAGGTTCAGGTTACGCGTAATGGGATGCCCCTCAGGTGGGTTTAACAGAGGGTAAAAAGCCCATGGAGCTGGTTCAAATTTAGCATCCTGCCCTTGCAAAGAAACATTTACAGGGATAACAGCACACTGCATATCCTGAACTAACTTTGGGTTAACCCTTGCACCATACCTAAAGAGCATGTCATCAAGGTTATGGTCGTTAGGAAACGCCAGAGTTGTTGCTCCCTTTGATAAACTATCGACGCTCACCTTAACTCCATCAATAAGCCAAAGCACCTTTCCACCCCCCATGATATACTGATCGAGCACCAGCTTATCGGATTCAGGGATTCTCTCGGTAGGTCCGGCCATAATAACAACCGAGTAGGGGTCTAAGCCTCCTACCTCACCTCCCAGCATTACCCTATGCACTTCAAACTGATCAACAAGTTCCTGAGCAATATCGCCGGTTTCCATCTCGTCGAGCTGACCATGACCATGAATAAAGGCTAATTTTGGCAAGCTGTCGGGTTGAAGGTTAAGTATTGTGTTTATAAAAGTAAATTCAAAACCTTGAATTGATACGTTAATATTCTCCTCACCGCTAAGTGCGGGATTATTTTTCAATAAATTAACAACCGCCTCCTTACCTTTGTAGCTAACAATGGCGCCAGGAAAAATAACACGTTGCGTTGTTCCTCCTCTTGGATCACGCTCCTGTACATTGGAAGGCTCCAGACCCTTGTCGTGCAAGTCGCGCATAAAAGCATCGCGCTCTACCTTATCGGCCGATTTTGCTGGGTTGATAAATTCATAATCGAACATTTTCCCCCCGTACACCCCAAACTCATCCATTGTTTCTTTTAGCTCCCTCTGCATTCGCTTAAAACCAATGGGCAAATCACCATCAAGGTAAATCCTCACGTACACCTCATCCTCCAAACTCTCAAGAACCTGCTTGGTGGTAGAATCAAGCGTGTAGCGTTTTTCAGAGGTTAAATCGAACCTTAAATAAATAAAGTTTGATACGTAGCATAACAGCACAACCGCAGCCACACCAATTAATAACTCAACAATATTTCGTTTTCTTGCAGATAAAGCAACCATAACTAACTATCTGTTTATCTAAAAATTAAAATCTACTATCGTTACCATTTACGGCTCTGAATTACTGTGCGAGTTGCCAAGATGAACAACGATACCAAAGCTACGAAGTAAATAATATCGCGCGTATCAATAACACCACGGCTCATTGATCTATAATGCTCGTTAATACCTATGGACACAAGAACATGCTGAACCTCTCTAAAGAGATGGATTGAAGCAATCGACTCAATTCCAATGAAAAGGAAGAAACAGAGCAACATTCCTAGTATAAAAGATACGATATGATTCTGCGTTAAACTAGATGCAAATACGCTAATTGCAGCATACCCCGATGCCAAAAAGAACAGACCAATGTACGAACCCCATGTGCCGCCAATGTCAATACTACCAACCGGGCTTCCCAGCAAATATATCGATAGGAAAAAAATTAATGATGGCAGCAGGATAATAATAACAAGCGTAACAACCGCCAGATATTTTCCAATGATCAAATGCGTATCAGGGATTGGACGGGTTAGCAGCAGCTCAATTGTACCTGTTCTTTTTTCTTCAGAAAAGGTTCTCATTGATATTGCTGGCACCAAGAACATGAACACCCATGGAGCAATAATAAAAAGGGTATCAAGGGAGGCGTAGCCGCTATCGAGCACGTTAAGTTCACCAGGGAATACCCATATAAACAGAGCATTAATAACCAAGAATACTATAGCGGCAATTAGCCCAGTTAATGAAGAGAAAAAACTGTTTAATTCTTTAATGTAAATTGCATACATAACAATAAAGTTTGGGACAAAAATAGGTGATTTTAATGTACTAATAGCATTAAACTTTTGTTAAAGGATTTTAAAAATGGAAGTTCTAGGCCAAACAAGTAATACAGGAGTTTTATTGAAAACGCTAAATAGATTAAAAAATGACAAATTGATTTGCGATTAATACTGATTTAATCATTAAAACTCTTCCTGAATTGCGTAAGGGATATATTTTCATGAGACTGAAACACTCGATAGAGAGAATTTATCGTACCAAAACCAGAAAGCTCGGCAATTTGCTCGTTGGTTAGGTTTTTATTCTGCTTAATTAGTAGCTTTGCATTCTCTACTCTATAATGATTAACATGAGAGCAAAAGTTCCGACCATACTCCCTGTTAATAATTTTTGAAACGTAGGTTCTATTTGTTCCAAGCATTTCGCAAACATCCCATATTTTAAGGTCAGGATTTTTAAAAACTTTTTCTATCCCAAATAAATCCTCAAGTTGAGTTTTCAAATGCAAAGTGTGCCTCCCCTCCTCTGAAGTATCGTAGGAGCTGTCAATCTCCTTAAAGGTTGCACGCTGATTAAATCCTAGAAGTCCAATAGCAAATAGCATTGTGCTAAAAACTGCTGAAGGGAAAATTAATAGCCACTCATTTTGCAAAAACAGGTTACGTCCGAGGCTTGCTAAAACCGCACTCGATACTGTTGTGAAAGCAAAGCAGAAATTAAAAAACTGAACCCACGTTAACCTTCTCTCGTCCATATTCGAGTAATAATCAAGCAGTTTTTGATTATGCTTACGAATAATTTTAAAACTTAAATACAAATACAGGATGGTTTGCAAAAGAAAAACCACACGTCCTGCAACAAAAACAATATACAGGAAAACTTGCAAGCCTTGAGGCTTAAACCCTTCATAAAGCACATCAACAATAAAGCGCTCACCCTCCTTTTTACCAGCAATAACATAACCTAACACTGTTAAAAGGAAGATAAAGACAGGTACTGCAAAGTACCTAAAATGCTTGCCAATTGAGAAAGACCTATCAACAGTTAGCAGCCTAACATATACATGATACATGGGATATACCAGCAAATAGGCAAGGGTATAAACACTATCAATATAAAAATAGGATGTTAATCTTTCGGTAAAATAGAAGAAGTGCGATAAATACACAAAAAAAGCAGCTACCATAAACCAGCCAAGAAAGACTTTTGGCAAATGATAACGCCTACTATGAATATTTAATGCAATAGCCCAAAAAAGAGTTACATATATTGGGGTTAACAGTAGAATTTCTTTAAACACAAATACTAATTTAAACCTTATTACTAATTCGTTTTATCTTTTTTTACAACCCGCCTAAAAGCGTTTGCCCAATGGACAAAGGCTGGTTCAAGACGTGTTTGAATCCACAATTTTCCCTTGCCAGAGAATTTACAAACCAACCCTTCACCAGAGAAGAAGAAGCTTCTTAACCCCCCTAGAGTTTGGACATCGTATTCGAGCCCCTCGGTAAAGCCGACAATATATCCAGTATCAACAACGTAGTTCCCATCCACTTCTATCTCAAGCAGAGCGCCGTATGTATTAAACCACAAATCGCCGTTACCAGTACATTTTATAAGGAATAATTTTTCGCCAGAGAAAAAGCCTTTTGTTAAGCCTTGAAACTTTGCATCAACATCAATGGTTGTTGCGCTGGCTAGGTAGGCCGAATTCTGGAGAAAAACGGTCTCATTGTTTAAACTTATATGCGCAATATCTCCAGGTAGTGCAGGGGCTATACCAATCTCTCCCTCAGCGTCTGGTGCAGAGTACTCCGATATGAATAAGCTTTCGCCAGAGAGCATCCTCTTGAAACCGCCACCAATTTTTGTTTTCAATTTTAGATTGGAGCTCATGTACACCATACCACCCGCCTCAACCTTCAGGGTTTCTCCTTGAGGAATTTTGACTGTCAAAATGCTGTAATCGGGAGAACCCTCTATTGTGAAAGGAAATATATTTTTATCCATGATTACTGTTTTATTGGTTTTAGTAATGGAGAGAGTAATGAGCCAAAGCGTTTGTCGGCATGGGTTTGGCAGTAAACAGTACCCTGCCCTTTAAATCGACAAACAAGCCCCTCTCCGCTAAAGATACTTGATGATATGCTTTTTGCTACCCTTTTAACGCTAAAGTCAAGCGTGCTTTCATACGCAGCAATATTTCCGGTATCTACAACATACTCATCTTTAATTTCAACAGGATATAGCGCACCAAAAACACCGATAATTACCTTTCCTTTCCCTGAAAGCTCCAGCCATATCATACGCTCGCCTGAGAATAAGTTCTTGGCAAAGTCAAAGCGAATATCCATAGAAACACTAGGCTCCTTTGCGACAAATGCTCCTGCTTGAACGAGCAGTTTTTTGGTTCCATCCAGTTCAATACATTCCATATCGCCAGGTAGGGTTGTAGCCAAAAACAGCTCACCACCAGCAGGCGATGAGAAATGATTAAGGAAGAAGCTCTCACCTGCAAGCATTCTTTTTATGCCGCTTAAAAAGCCACCTTTGCCCCTTTCCCTTTCATGATTAGTAGTTGTGACCGTCATTTCAGACGACATGGCTATCATAGCACCTGCCTCAGCGGTAACCTTCTCGTTTGGTTCTAAGTTGAGTTTTACCACCGTATTGGCAGGTTTCTTTAAAATTTCAATTTTCATAGCTTCCTCCTTATCTAAATTTGCTATTAAGCCAGGCTGCAAGCCCCCTGACACTTCTTGTTTGGATATACACGGTACCTTCCCCTTTAACTCTTGTAATAAATCCCTCTTTTGAAGTTATGCTAGATATAATACCTCCTACCATTCCTACATTTAACTTGAGTTTACCCTTATGGGCAAGTAGATAGCCGCTATCTATCACTAATTCCCCATCAATATCTTTCTCGAGTACACGACCATAACCACCAAACCAAAGAATTCCCTTGCCGGTAACCTTAAGCCTGACCAGCCCTTCGCCAGCAATCAGAGAACCAAAGCCTGCGTAAGCTACTTTAAACTTAACATTTTCGGTTGCAGCTATATAAGCACCCTTTTTTAGATGAATTACCTGATCGTCATCAAGCTTATATTCAATAATTTCACCGGGCTGTGTTTGCGAGAATGTTACTCTTTGCTCACCAGGCGAATTGTTAGTGAACTTAGTGATAAAAAATGATTCCCCTCCTAAAAACTTTTTAATTAGAGCAGAAAAGAAACCTCCGTTGGTTTGAGATTTTAACACAACATTTGCCGACATGGCTTGCATTGCGCCCCGCTCACAATATACAGATTCTCCGGGAGATAAATCCACATGTACATGGCTAAAGGATGGCGCTCCCTTTATGGTTGTTTGCATAATATTGTTAGTTATATTAATTCTATAAAATTATTACTTTTTACAAGGTGATTTATGAAAACATGAAAATAATTATTCAAAATGCAAGCTTCTCCATTCAAAGTAATGTCCTAAGTAGTCTAATAATTAATCCGAGCATAATGAAACCTGGGTAAATGCCTCCCCGAATCAATAACAATATGTTTAAACGTCAGGGGAGACTGTCTGGCCAAACGGATAGGCAATATCAGCATGTTTGGCAAGTCACAACGCTACTCCACCTCCCTTTTCAGCATGGCTTTCTCAATATCATCAGGGAGGTAAAGAATTTCAATCTTATCGCCTTCTTTTATCTCACTGTAATAATTTTTTTTTGCCCTAATGGTGGTTATTACGAGTTCTCCCATTTTAGGAGGTTTTCCAAAGTTCATCCTTAGAACTCCATCCTCGTCCCTTTCAATAATCTTCTTGCTGGAACTAGTATCAGGCTGGTTCTCTTTTGTAAAGTAACTCACTTCTATGTCGTAATTCCTTAAAAGCCTAAGCCTACCTGATAAGCGTCGCCTACTCTTATATCTACTTTGGAGTTTGGTTACTGTTGCTTCCGTTAGGATGCCATTTTCCTTAAAATGGTTTTGTTTTGCCAAATTTTTACTGTGAAAATAGAATAGAATTCCTGCAATAAACATTATGGTTACTAATAATTGTATTAAAATCTTAACGCTCATTTTAACTTTTTTCATATTGGTTAATAATAGTGCGAAATTAAGCCAAATTACATCAGATGATTTACACTATTGTTTCAATTATTAGTAACCATGTTTATTTAGATTAAACTATATTCTATTCACCTATTTGCCGTTTTAAAAAGTTTGGAGTAAAAAGTACTGAAACGTAAGAAAAGTGTGAAAACTTAGCGTCATTTCCATTAAGTTTAATTTGCTCCATGGTTTCCGTTGGCAACATTACCATGTAGGCTGCCTCAAGTTTAAACATACTGTTAACCTTATATCTGGCAACCAAATCAATCTCGGTGCCCAAACCTTTATCTACCTCAACCCATGGATTAAAAGGGTTAGGACGAGGCAGGTAACCTTTCTGAAGCATAAGGTAGTGGATTGTTCCCTGCAAATTAAACTTTGGCGTGATAATCGCATCGGCCCTAATGAAAATATCCTGAATACCAGCCCACTGAACCTCTCTAAGGTCAGCTGAGGTGAAATAATCCATAAAACCTAAGTACGCATGACCTGCACTAAGTAGCCTGTTGTAGGCTGTAAATTTATCGGATTGCTCCGACCAATCGTTACCGGAATGGGTGTCAATATTTAAAGATAACTTTAAATTATCATTTGGCTTAAACCAAACGGATGAATTATAGCTGTATGCGCTAACGCTAACTCTCTCTTGCCCAAGATAATTAGCATAATCCATCCAATGGTTACCGAACTGATAGTATAATCCTAAGCGCCCGCCAAAATGGTTATCGTGCGAATAAATAATGTTGCCACCAAGAGTATTTCGACCATACATTAAATGTGGTTCAGCAGGATTCTGAGAAACATCAAAAAAGTTAAGTGCATTGATTTTTAGGCCCTCTGACACAACGCTTTCACCCCAAACAAAGAGCATGTATTTAAAAGTAGGATAGTAATCAAGGAATGGAGTATCATTTAAATTGTTAATCATACCACCAATATGCAAAAGGTTACCCTCTTCATTATTATACACTAACTTAACTGCATCG
Source organism: Bacteroidales bacterium (assembly GCA_046542995.1). Taxonomy (GTDB): domain Bacteria; phylum Bacteroidota; class Bacteroidia; order Bacteroidales; family Tenuifilaceae; genus Perlabentimonas. The sequence goes on along the minus strand of JBKHAH010000004.1, from coordinate 22,343 downwards.
TAGGCAACACCTGTAATTGAGAAATTTCTAGCTGCCATAATGCGCTGGTCGTCGTACTTAAGTTCCTGCCTACCTAGCTTAATTCGTAATTTCTCATTAAATCGGTATGCTCCCCATGCCTCATAGATATGTATCGTATTGTTTGGCATAGATGCCCAATTCTCGCCCCAAACACGGGCATCCTGCGCTGAAAACCTAAAGTCAAAATTGCTTTCGGAATAGTTTAATATTAATCTTGAACGTTGGTTCACAAGTGTTGCTGGATGGTTTAAGTCTGAGGATAGCTCACTATACCCATCGCGGTATTCGCCACGGGTGCGAAACTGACCATCAAGAGTTAGCTGACCAAAAATATTCCCTGAAATGGCGAATAGAATGATAAACAAAAAAATGATTCTTTTCATGGCATAGGTTTTTGGGTTACTATTAACCAAATGTAAAAACAATTTATGAAGTTTTATAAAAAAAAGAACCGTTGATTCAGTAAAAGCATCAACGGTTCTTAAAGGTTTATTGAAGTATCACTTTTTATTTTAAAAGCGGTTCAACTATCTCCGCGCTTTCTACTGAAGCGGCCTTCATTACTTCAGGCACAACGCCCTTCATCATGCTCCCCATAAGCCCAGTATTCATCCACGAGATGTAGGTTTTGCCATCAGATTTCTCGTAAATGGCAATTCTGCAAGGCATCATCGACATGACAATTCGCTCACGATCACGACTTAAAATTTCGTAAGCATGGTCCGGATGACAAAGTTCGAAAACTTTTGCATTTAGTACATCCTTATCAAATTTATTCATGGTTTTCTGCATATCATGCACTGTGGGTATACTCCAACCATTTTCAAGAGCGGATTGCTCAAATAGTTCAACCGATTTCTCAAATGAGTACTTGCTTTCGCTCTCTTTTAGCATCATGGATTGAGCCGATAAAAACATAATGATTAGCGTGATGATAAAACCTGCTAATATTCCTGACCCTAGAAATAATAATGACTTCTTCATAGTTTTACATATTAATTGTTAACACTTAAATTACATTTACCTATATACATGTTTGGATTTATTGTTACAACATTTTTTTTTCTAATTTGTTTAACATTAAAAAGAATCAATTTTTTTTGAGTTATTAAGAATAACAGTTCGTTAAGCTTTTATAACAGTCTAATAATCAGCACATGCTTCGACTTCGCTCAGCATAACTTAAGTTACTGTTGTTGTGGTGTTTGTCATTTTGAATTGCCTGCACTGAGCCTGTCGAAGTGAAGTCGAAAAATTAAAGTTTAACGAACTATGGTAAGAATAAACATTAAAATTATTATGGTTCAGGAAATTCTTGCATTATCAGTAGTTGCATTGGCGGTATTTTACACATTATGGAGCATATACAAAATATCAACGGCAAGCAAAAGCATGAAAAGCACAATTTGCAGTGCATGCCCTGCAAAAGGTAGATGCTACTAACTTTAAGGGGGTTTAGACCTAAACTTATTATTTTTGCAAAATGAATAAACTCAAACACATACTTACCATCATTTTAAGTGGCTACTTAATATCAGCCATTGGAGGTTTTATTGTGTTTAATCACATTTGCAGTTGCAATAATGAAACATCCGTATCGCTTTTTGTTGAGGGTAGTTGTTGCAACAATGAATCAGCACCAACCAGTTGCAACGCTCAAGCAGGAGCATGTGATACTGAGGAATGTGCCTGTGAAACTGAGGTGGAAATACTTGCTACTGATAAGGCTATTGCTAGTGAAATAAAAACTAACGCAATAGCAAGGATTATTCTACATGCTATTATCAACTCAACAATCTATTTTGAGTTACCCAATAAATTTGAAACCTATCCAAGTCAATGTTTCAACAAGAAAGACCCGCCCAATGCGGGTAAATTTTTACATATTTTATACCAAAGCCTTAAGATTCCTTTCCCAATTTCATAGCTGTTTATCTGGGGGTTAATATATGTACTTGTTTTTAGTGCTTTAGCATTTAAAGATACTCCCCATTTATCATATTATTCACGAGAAAAACAATAACTATGAAAACAATACTTTTCTTAACAGTACTATCTCTTTGGGTTATTCAAGGAACACCGCAAAGTGCAAAACAAGAAACTTCCGAAACAGCTGAATTCAAAGTTTATGGGCTGTGCGGTATGTGTAAAACTAGGATTGAGAATGCCGCTAAAGTTGAAGGGGTGCATTCTGCAACATGGAGCCAATCCGACCAAATGCTAAGCGTAGAGTACTCTCCCTCAAAGGTCTCGGTTGAAACCCTTCATAAAAATGTAGCTGAAGTTGGGCACGATACTAAAAAGGTAAAGGCAAGCGATGATGTTTATAACAACTTACCCGCCTGCTGCAAGTACGAAAGGATGAAACATGATAGCAAAAAAGAGAATTGCCATTAAATTTTTCTGAAACTGAAAATTTAAAAAAGGGCCAGGCAGCTAATCTGAAATAGTCCTGTAATTTGAAATGAATTTCTGGCTGGCTGCCTGGCACCTCTTTTTTAATATCGCTATTAAATTGTTGTAACATCCAACTGCAAGCACTCACTTACAAAACTTAAGCTATGCTTAATAAATTTATAAAATTTTTCCTAAAAAACAGATTGGTTACGCTGCTCCTACTCTTTACTTTTGTGGGTTGGGGTATTGTTACCGCGCCATTTAACTGGGATATCGACTTCTTACCACGTGACCCTGTACCCGTAGATGCCATTCCTGATATTGGTGAAAACCAGCAGATTTTATTTACAGAATGGATGGGCCGGAGCCCACAGGATGTAGAGGACCAGATAACTTACCCGCTCACCACATCGCTTCTGGGAGTACCCGGTGTAAAAAGTATCCGTAGTACATCTATGTTCGGATTCTCTAGCATATACATAATTTTTGAAGAGGACATAGAGTTTTACTGGTCGCGCTCAAGGATTCTTGAAAAACTAAATTCTCTTCCATCATCGTTGCTGCCTGATGGTGTTCAGCCCGCTTTAGGGCCCGATGCCACAGCGTTAGGTCAGGTTTATTGGTACACCCTTGAAGGGCGCGACAGGGATGGCAATCCAACCGGTGGTTGGGATCTACATGAGATTCGGTCTGTGCAAGATTTTTACATAAAATATGGGCTAAACGCAGCAGAGGGCGTTTCGGAGGTTGCATCCATTGGCGGGTTTATTCAGGAATATCAAATTGATGTAAACCCCGATGCGCTTAGAGCCTATGACATTCCGCTTCATAGGGTGATGATGGCTGTTCAAAAATCCAACAGAGATGTTGGTGCCAAAACCATTGAGATTAATCAGGCGGAGTACCTTGTACGTGGACTGGGCTATATTAAAAGTATTGAGGATATTGAAAAGGCTGTTGTATCGGTTCAGGATAATGTGCCCATTCTTATTGAAGATATTGGCGTTGTTACCCTAGGGCCAGCTACCCGCAGAGGGGCGCTCGATAAGGACGGAACCGAAGTTGTTGGCGGAGTTGTGGTTGCAAGGTACGGCTCCAACCCGCTTCAGGTAATAAATAATGTTAAGAATAAGATAAAGGAAATATCGCCCGGATTACCGAAAAAAACCTTGGCAAATGGTGTGGAAAGTCAGCTAACCATTGTTCCCTTTTACGACCGTACTGAGCTAATTTACGAAACGCTGGGAACCCTGGAAAGTGCATTATCACTTCAAATACTAATTACCATTCTGGTTATTATTGTGATGATATATAACCTGCGAGCATCCATGCTAATTTCAAGTTTACTGCCCATTGCCGTACTAATGGTTTTTATAACAATGCGCTATGGAGGCGTTGATGCCAATATCGTTGCACTTTCGGGTATTGCCATCGCCATTGGTACAATGGTTGACTTGGGTATTATTCTTTCGGAGAACATCATAAAACATCTCGATGAATCGCCACCAGGGCAAAAATTGGTTAAAACCATACATACAGCATCATCAGAAGTATCTGGGGCAATTCTTACGGCTGTTTCCACAACCATTGCGAGTTTTATTCCTGTTTTTACAATGCAAGCAGCAGAGGGAAAACTTTTTGGTCCATTAGCATTCACCAAGACCTTTGCTTTGGTAGCAGCGCTTATTGTTGCATTGTTCATACTACCAACCCTTGCCTATTTTTTCTTTGGAACAAAGGTGAAAACAAAGGGAACAACCAAGTGGGTAAATATTGGCTTAATAATTACTGGTGTAATCTCACTATTTTTCGGTTATTACTGGGGGGGCGCAATGCTCTCCCTGTTTGGAATTGCAGGATTAATTAAACTCTATTTTATAAATTTAAATACAACCAATGCAAAATGGTATAATCGAATTCTTCAAAACATCGATTTACTAATTGCTGCTCTTGGAGTAATATGGCTACTTTCAACATATTGGCTGCCACTTGGAGCAGGTAAAAGCTTCTTCCTAAACATAGTTTTTGTTGCAATTCTTGTTGGAGTTATACTAGGTATCTTTACCCTCTTGCAGCACTACTATAAGTCCATTCTAAAATGGTGTCTTGAGAATAAAGCGAAATTTTTGCTTATTCCCTTTTTCCTAATTCTTTTTGGAATAACAATATGGATGGGCTTTAGCTCCATTTTTGGCTTTGCAGCCAAGGGTCTTGATACGGTTGGCTTGAATATCAGAACCACAAAAGTCTGGTCAACTTTGGCTCACGGCTTGCCGGGCATTGGCAAGGAGTTTATGCCATCGTTGGATGAGGGTAGCTTTCTGCTTATGCCCACATCAATGCCCCATTCGGGGGTTGACTATAACCTTAAGGTTGTGGGTCAGCTCGATATGCTTGTTACAAGCATTCCAGAGGTTGAACTTACCGTAGGTAAGCTGGGCAGGGTTGAATCGGCGCTTGACCCCGCCCCCATATCCATGTTTGAAAATGTTATCAACTATAAACCTGAGTACATTCTCGATGAGAATGGCCGTAGAATGCGATTTAAGGTAGATGGCAAGGATAGGTTTATTCTTACATCTGGCGACACCCTTTCCAATGAAGACGCCATTAATAGTGGGATAGATAAAGACAAACTTAAACCTGACAGGTTTGGAAACTACTTCCGAAACTGGCGCCCACATATAAAATCGCCCGATGATATTTGGAACGAGATAGTTAGGGTAACCAAAATACCCGGAGTAACATCTGCACCCAAACTTCAGCCCATTGAAACGCGACTGGTAATGCTACAAACAGGAATGCGAGCCCCAATGGGAATAAAGGTGTACGGACCCGATTTACCCACAATTGAAGATTTTGGCATGCAGCTGGAGGAGATTCTAAAGCAGGTGCCATCGGTAAAAACCGAGGCAGTTTTTGCCGACAGAATTGTGGGTAAGCCTTACATCCACCTAAACATTAATCGCGATAAAATATCAAGATATGGATTGAATGTGGAGGACGTTCAACAGACTATTGAGACTGCCATTGGTGGAATGAGAATTACATCAACCGTGGAGGGGCGTGAACGCTTTCCAGTTAGGGTTCGATACCCTCGGGAACTTCGCGATAATCCCGAAGCGCTTGCAAATATAATAGTTCCAACCCCTGTTGAAACACAAATACCTCTGTCGCATTTGGTTGATATAGAATATGTTCGTGGCCCTCAAGCCATAAAGAGTGAGGAAACTTTTCTGGTAGGCTTCGTGCTCTTCGATAAAAAAGAAGGTTATGCAGAAGTTGAGGTGGTGAACGATGCGCAGAGAACCATTGAGGAACATATTCGCTCTGGAGATTTAACTGTTCCCGCAGGAATAAGCTACAATTTCTCTGGGAATTATGAAAATCAGGTTCGTGCCGAGAAGCGATTATCCCTCATAGTTCCAATAGTTCTACTAATCGTTTTCCTAATTCTCTACTTCCAATTCAAGTCAGTAATTACCTCCCTAATGATTTTTTCAGGAATTGCCATGGCTTTCAGCGGAGGGTTCATAATGCTTTGGCTATACGGACAAGGATGGTTTGCGAATTTTGCTGTTTTCGGAACCAATTTGAGAGACCTATTCCAAATGGGCACAGTTAACCTGAGCGTTGCTGTTTGGGTTGGCTTTATTGCGCTGTTTGGCCTAGCAACCGACGATGGCGTTATTATGGGAACGTACCTTGACCAAAGTTTTAAACGGAATAAAACGAATAACCTGCAGGGCATTAGAAACGCCGTTATGGAGGCTGGTCAGCGAAGAATAAGACCCGCCATTATGACATCGGCAACTACAATTATTGCACTTTTGCCCATACTAACATCAACAGGGCGTGGTGCTGATATTATGATACCAATGGCTATACCTGCTTTCGGTGGTATGCTGGTAGCAGCTATCACCTATTTTGTTGTTCCCACATTGTATAGCCTGCGCGAAGAACGAAAACTTAAAAACAGAGAATAATGAAGTTACTTATAAATATCATAATTCTATTTCTTACGGTAAGTACCATTGGGCAATCCCAAACCCTTGACGATTACTTTATGATTGCAGCTAAGAATAACCCTGGACTGCAGGCTAAGTACAAGGATTTTGAAGCAGCCTTGGAAAAAGTTCCGCAGGTTAGTGCCCTTGCCGACCCTACCCTATCGTTTGGATACTTTCTTTCGCCTGTTGAAACCAGAGTTGGGCCACAAAAGGCACGATTCTCCCTAACCCAAATGTTACCTTGGTTTGGAACGCTTAAGGCTCAGGGCGATGCTGCCTCGCTGATTGCTAAAGCCAAATACCAGTCGTTTTTAGACGCACGGAATAACCTTCGCTATAAGGTTTCAGGAGCATATTACAATTTATACGAACTGGAAATGCTAAAACAGATTGAGAAGGAGAACATCGAAATACTTCGGTCTTACAAATCAATCGCCAATAGAAAATTTGAGAACGGCATAGGTTCAATGACTAACTTACTTCGGGTTGAAATGATGCTAAACGATGCTAAAACCAACCTAAGCATCCTTAATAAACGAGAAAAGCCTCAGATCGCAGCTTTTAACAAGCTACTCAATCGTGAAACAGGTGAAGAGGTTGTTATTGAAGATTCGCTCACGGCTGAATTAGTTCCTGAGAATTTTCAAAAGGAATCGATTTTCAAAAACAATCCCATTCTAAATGAATTGGACCTAATGGAAAAAGCGAGCATGGAAAGCGAGAATGCTGCGCAAAAACAAGGACTACCCAAGCTGGGTGTTGGACTGGACTATGTTATTGTTGGAAAACGAACAGACATGTCGTTACCGGATAACGGCAAGGATGTGCTTATGCCAATGGTAACTGTTAGTATCCCGGTTTTTAGGAAAAAATACAAAGCCGCTGTTAAGGAAGCGCAAATTCATCAGGAGAGATACTCTCTTAAAAAGCAGGATGTTGCCAATGTTCTTGAGGCAGAATTTGAAATGGCCATCTTTGAAGTAGAACAGCAACTTGAATTTTTGTCCCTTTACGAGCAGCAAGTTCAAGCGAGTGAAAAATCGTTGGCCTTGCTATTTACCGCATACGGAAACTCTGGCAAGGAGTTCGAGGAGTTGCTTAGAATGCAGCAGCAACTGCTGAAATACAGAAAGCTCAAAGCAACCGCTTTAAAGGAATACCTAGCAAGCCTTGCAAGGATAGATTATATAACTGCAAAAAACTATTACGATGAAAGCAAATAGAAAAACCATAATCATAGCAATATCAACCTTGGCAGCAGGGATTTTCCTTGGATGGTTATTCTTTGGAAGCTCAGCTGCTAAAGATGATCACGAGCAGCGTAGCCATTCCGAAATGGAGAGTGAAACAACGTGGACCTGCTCCATGCACCCCCAGATTAGGCAAAACGAACCGGGCGACTGCCCCATTTGTGGAATGGACTTAATTCCGCTTGAAGATGAAGAGGATGATGGGCTAGACCCAATGGCCATTAGAATGTCGGAAACAGCCATGCAGCTCGCAAGCATCAGCACAGCCTTTGTTGAAGAGAAAGAGCCTGCTAAAACGATCCGTTTAAATGGGAAGGTGCAGGTTGATGAACGGCTTATTTTCTCTCAGTCGTCACATATACCTGGACGAATTGAGAAGCTAAACGTAAACTTTACAGGTGAATTTGTTACCAAAGGGCAAACCATCGCTCATATTTATTCCCCCGAGTTGGCAACTGCACAGGATGAATTACTTAAGGCATATAAAGTAAGGGATGCCAATCCACAACTCCTTAAGGCCGCAAAATCAAAGCTAAAAAACTGGAAACTTTCTGAAAATCAAATTCGACAGATAATCGAAACGGGAAAATCGCAGGAAAATTTTCCAATCCGCGCAGAGGTTGCGGGTTTTATTAATAGCAAAAAAGTGAACCTTGGCGATTACATTAGCCGTGGGCAAACCCTTTACGAGATAACCAACCTGTCAAGAGTATGGATTCTGCTTGATATTTACGAATCGGAAATCCCTTGGATAAAAAAGGGAGATAAAGTGAACTACACCGTAAATTCCTTGCCAGGTGAAACATTTCAGGGTACAATAACCTATATCGACCCCGTTATCGACCCAATAACCAGGGTAGCAAGCGCAAGAATTGATGTTAGAAACACTGGGAGTAAACTAAAACCCCAAATGTTTGTTACTGCAAGTGTGGATGCAAAACTACCAAATATATCCAAAGCGTTGATTGTTCCAAAATCCGCAGTAATGTGGACTGGCAAACGCTCAGTGGTTTACGTAAAAACCGAATCGGATAAAGGAAAAAATTTCTTGTATCGTGAGGTAACCCTTGGCCCCGCTTTTGGTGATAGCTACATTATTGACGATGGGCTGCAAGTTAATGAAGAAATTGCTGTTAGCGGTACATTTAGCATTGATGCCGCTGCGCAGCTGGCAGGCAAACCTAGCATGATGAGTCCCGATGGAGGTGGTGCAATGAAAGGTCACAACCACGGTGCGATGCAAACAGAAAATATGCAAACCCAACAAAAAGAAGGCAATCACACGTCATTTAAAGTTGGTGGAAAATGCGGAATGTGTAAGGATAGAATTGAAAAGGCCGCTCTTTCTGTTACGGGCGTTACATCTGCAAAATGGGATGAAGAATCTCAAACCATACACCTAGACTACAAGCAAGGTTTGGCAACTGATGATATCCACAAGGCAATTGCAAAAGTTGGTCACGATACCGAAAAGATAAAAGCACCCGACCATGTTTACGAGGAACTTCCTGGATGCTGCCATTACGATAGGTTTGATTACAATCAAACAGAGAAACCAATAATAGAGCATGCCTCGGTAAAGGTTGCTGGAAAATGCGGAATGTGCAAGGATAGAATTGAAAAGGCTGCTCTTTCTGTTGAAGGAGTCCAGTCGGCAAATTGGGATGAAAGGACACAAACCGTGCACCTTGACTTTGACTCCAATAAGACAAGCTCAGAGAAAATTCAGCAAGCCATTGCAAAGGTTGGTCATGATACCGAAAAAATAAAAGCACCTGATAGCATTTACAGTAATTTACCTGAATGCTGTTTATATGATAGATTAATTTACTAACCATTAAAAATTTAAACTATGAGTTACTATATCAGTACAACAATAAAATGTGATTTTCAGCAGGCAGTACAAATTGTAACTGAAGAGTTGAAAAAAGTTGGTTTTGGAGTGCTAACCGAAATTGATATCCAACAAAAATTTAAAGAAAAGCTCGATGTTGATTTCCGTAAGTACAAAATACTTGGGGCCTGTAATCCACCCTTCGCACACAAAGCCCTGAAGGAAGATGATAAAATTGGTACAATGCTTCCGTGTAATATAATTGTACAGGAATTAAATAATAACTTAATAGAGGTAGCAGCCATAGACCCCGTTGCCTCAATGAAAGCAGTGGATAATGAAGCAATTCAAGGAATTGCTAATGAGATAAAGGGTAAACTTGAGAAGGTTATTTCAACCTTGAGTGCCTAATAATTATTAAAAAAGTACAAACAAAAAAATGATTATGCCATGAAAGAGTTAAAGCTAAAAATACCAAACATGAAGTGCATGGGTTGTGCAAAAACCATTGAGGACCACCTTGAGAAAGTAGGTGGTGTGGATGACATAAGCACCGATATACCTGATAAAACGGTAACCATAATGTACAACGGTGATAATACGATTAAAAAACTCATAATGAATACCCTTGCAGGAATAGGTTACCCTGCCGTTGAGGTGTAGTTTTATGGCAGTGATTGATGCGATGCTTTCGCTAACAACAAAAATCAAAAACAACAAAACTATGAGAACACTAACAACTATGGTAATTGCTCTGCTAATGGTAGCAAACTTTACCCCTGAGCTACAAGCTCAGAAAAAAGGAGAGAAAACACTAGTAATTGAGGCAAACATGACCGGTGGTGAGTGTGAATTGAAAATTGAGGAGGATATAGCCTCTGAGCGTGGAGTTAAAACCATTGATGCTAACTACGAAAGCGGGCTGGTTACCATTACTTATCGTGAAAAAAGAAACAACGACGAAGGGTTTGTAAAGGCCCTTGAAGAATTAGGGTATAAAGCAAAAATTGCAAAAGACAAAAAGGAATGCGATGAAAAGAAGGAGAGTAAAACGCTAACCCGAATGGAGGCTTGCTGTGGCAAGAAAGGATAGTCTCTTTAAAGTGATTTAAAATAATTTCAAAACACAAAGTTGGAGCAATCGGTTTAAATTGATTGCTCCATTTTTGCATTTATGAGCACCTTATCAATCAAACTAAAAGCTGATACATTTTAATGTTAGCATTTTGGAAAACTATAAAGTTGATTTTGATAAAAATTTAGGACATTCAGCATCTTTTATTAAATTTGAAAGATGTTGGTTAAATGCTATATTTAACTTTTAAAAGATGCTGAATTTATTAAAGTTTTTCCAATAAAATTTGTGTAAATATGGAAAATATACTTGGAACCGACCTGAAGATTGAAGATTTATCATCGTGGTTATATGAGATTGTAACGAGCTATGGCCTCCGCTTAATTGGTGCAATTGCCGTGCTGATAATCGGATTATGGATTGTTAAGAAGATAACCCGTGCGCTATACAAGGTAATGGAGAAGCGCGCGGTTGATCCATCGCTACGCACATTTTTTAGAAGTTTCCTATCAATTTCTCTCAAAATACTAGTAGTTATTAGCGTGCTGGGTATGGTTGGGGTTGAGATGACCTCCTTCATAGCCATTCTGGGTGCAGCAGGGCTAGCCGTGGGGCTTTCATTGTCGGGCACATTGCAGAACTTTGCCGGAGGGGTACTAATTCTTATCCTAAAGCCCTTTAAGGTTGGCGATGTTATTGAGGCGCAGGGATACACTGGCTCTGTTACCGAAATTCAAATTTTTCATACCGTAATAACTGGATTCGATAACATTGTAAACATTGTTCCCAATGGCAGTTTGGCAACGGGAGCGCTAACCAACTACTCCGTAAATGATACGCGGCAAGCACAATGGGTTTTTGGCATTGCTTACGGTGATGATTTTAAGAAAGCGCAAAAGGTGCTGCGTGGCATTTTAGACGCTGACGAAAGAGTGCTAAAAGATCCAGAGCCTTTCATTTTCCTTTCGCAGCTTAACGACAACTCAGTGGACATTACGATCAGGGCATGGACAAAATCTGAAGATTTTTGGCCCGTTTTCTTTGGCATGAGCGAGAAGGTTTATGAGGCGTTTATCAAGGAAGGTCTCAATATTCCATTCCCACAAATGGATGTGCATATACATGAGAAAGAGAAATAGGTTTTGCTAAGTAGTAGAAATAAGATTGCATGACTGATAAACAAAGGCTATAGAAAAACCTTCACTTTATTTTCCAAATCGCTGGAATTAAAAGGCTTGGTAATATAATCGTTTGCGCCAAGGCCAATTGCACGCTGTATGCTCTCCATGTCACTTCGTGCAGAGAGCACTATTACGGGCGTTTTATCACGCTTTCCATTCTTTTCTTCAAGAAACTTAAAGCCATCCATTACCGGCATCATCAGGTCCAGTACAATTAAATCGGGGGTTTCAGCTTGCAACATATTCAGAGCCACAGAGCCATTATCGGCTATTACCACAGAGTAACCCCACTCAACCAGCAAGGACTCTATAAGGATCTGGTTAAAGTAAATATCCTCTACCAACAATATCTTTTTTGCAGCCATAAGCTTACTTATAAAAAATAAATTTAGCCGATAAATATCAGCAACAACAATACCAATAAATTAATAAACCTTAATTACATGCTTTTTATTATTCAGCATGAGAAATAGCAAAAAACAAATTCACGTCTTTGCCTCAAACAACCCTTTCCTAACAGCCCACATGGCTAGCGTCACAGCATTCTTTGTATTTGTTTTGGAAAAGAGACGGGAGCGATGCCCCTCAACCGTTCTTTCACTTATATAGAGTTTCTCTGCTATTTCGGCGTTTGAATACCCTTCACATATTAGCTTTAGAACCTCCTTTTCTCTTCCCGTTAGTTTTGGAATATCATCAACCTCGTCCTTCTCAGCAGGTTCAGCATCAACCCTATTTTTATCGGCAAATGTACAAATAATGCTCGAATCTCCCTTCACACTAATACCGCTACCATTTACTCTCAGCGTAACTTCCACATTGTCCTTTCTTATCATTACTACATCCAGGCTAAATGATAGTTTAACTCCCTCGGCACACTGCTCTAGCGTTTTGGTTAAACTAGGGAGCGAATTACGATGCACAATATTTGTTATGGGTAGCCCCGATAGCTCATCAAGGCTGTATCCTAAGATATTTGAAAGGGGCTTATTGGCAAACTGAATAGTGTTCCTATCATCAAGCACGCATGCTCCATTCTCAATATTCTGAAAAAGAGCATTAAATTTCTGTTCATGTAAGTTTGCAATTTTTTGCCTGCTCTCAATACGCTTATTAATTGTGTTTACAAGATCTAAAAACTCAAATGGTTTGGTTATATAATCATCGGCACCAAGGTGCATGCCAGCCAATATATCCTCTTTTGATGATTTGGCCGTAAGAAAAACGAATGGAATTACTGACGTTGTATTTATTTGATGCAGCATATTATAAACCTCGTACCCATTTATACCGGGTAGATTAATATCGCATAGAATAATATCAGGGGTATGCTCTATTGCCATCTGAACGCCTTTTGAGCCCGATTCAGCGCTAAGTGCACAGAAACCCTCGTCATTAAGAAATTCACAAGTTGTCTCTCTTAAATCCTTATCATCCTCAATAAGAAGTAACTTTTTTGTTGCACTAACCATTTTATAAGCCTATGTATGAACCATTAAAAAATTAAAACAATAAATATTCGCCCTGTTAAAATACGATTACTTTAAGATGGTTAGAGGTATTTTACATACAACTCTTGTTCCATTATTCTCTTCGCTAAAAACTTTAAAATCTGCCTCTAATAAATCAACGCAACGTTTTACTATGCTCATTCCAAGCCCGGCACCCTTCACATTCTTTACGTTAGATGCTCTAAAATAGGGATCGTAGAGGAACTTAAGTTCTTCTTCAGGTATACCAATACCCTCATCCTCAACCATAATATTTAACCCCATTTTTTTATCGGCTTCCAACTTAAGCAGAACATCTTTATCCTTTGGTGAATACTTAATAGCATTGCTTAATAGATTCCCTAATATGTGTAATATCAAATTCTTATCAGCCAGCACTTTTGAATCTTCACCCATATCAACCTCAAGTTTCACATTTGGAAGCAGAAGATACGAAATCTGATCTAATATCTCATCAATAAAAGCATGCAAGCTGCACTCCTCAGGGGCAAACTGCAACCTTCCGCTTTGTTCTTTGCCAATTAGCGATACCTCGCTGAGTAGCGCAGTTAATCTTTTAATGGCATTAGCCATGCGCGTTAGGCTGTGTTTGGCCTTTTCCGTTCTGTTATTCTGGATATACTTTTGAAGGAGCTGAATGTTAAGCGAGATATTTGTAAGCGGCGTACGAAATTCATGAGATACGGTGGAAATAAACTGCGTTTTCTGACGGCTCAGCTCCTGCTCCTGCTGCAGGGCGAAATTTATTTCATCTTTAGCCTTTGCTCTCTCAGTAATATCGCGGGCATTAATAACAATGCCATTAACTGCTGGGTTATTAAGGAGATTTGTATAAGAAAATTCAAATAACCTATAGGTACCATTACTGTGCTTAATTCTAACCTCTTGCAACTTACCTTCTTCTGCTTTACTTTTTAATAAAGATTCTGCAATTTCAATATCGTCGGGATGAATATATCTGTAAAGATTCGGTTTATCTGCTTTATCAATGGGGTACCCCAGTTCCTTTTCAACAGATGGGCTTAAGTACAACGCTCTACCCACATTATTAACAATGAGAATTACATCCGTAGCGTTCTCGATAAGGCTCCTAAAGCGATGCTCACTATTCTTAAGCAGCGTTTCAATTCTTTTTCGTTCGGAAACATCAACAACCACTCCATCAATAAACCCCTCACTTTTGTAGTATCTGGCATAGTTAACTATCCACACTGTTTCAGTATCCTTAGTGATTAGTTTATACTCCAAAACACCAGAACCCTTCTTCTTTAATAGATTTACTAACTTTTCGCGAGTACCATCGGGTTGGTAATGGGATAAAATGGACCTTCCAATAATATCATTATCAGTACTATATCCTAAAATGTTAGCGAACTGCTTGTTGCTATTTAGGATGATGCCGGTTGACTCCTCTACGCGATAAATACCAACCAAGGCATTATTAAACATGGTACGATACCGCTTTTCACTATCGGCAAGTTTCTCCTGAGTAATATGAATTTCAGTAATATCCTGATACACCTCAAGTAGAAATTGTTGACCACCTAGCTTAACCACCTCGCCATTATAAACTACAAAGCGAACATGCCCCTCCCTTGACAGCATGTTTAACTTGGCATTGCGAATGAAACCTTTTATTGCCAGCTTCTTTTGCAAGTCTTCATATTCTGAGGGGTCGCAAAAAAGCCTATCATTGCCTACCTTGCCTGCAAGCAGTTCTGATTGTGAAAAATTAAATATTTTTCTAAAACTTTTATTTACTTCAACTACGGCCCCTTTCTCGAATGTTTTAAGCAGTATGCCATTGGGATTTAACTCAAACAACCGGTGAAATATTTCCTGTGATTGCCTCACCTCCTCCTCAGCGGCCTTCCTCGTCTTTATTTGCTGAAGCAAGGTATTATTTATCCTAATCAGATCGGTTGTTTGCTCTTTAACTTCGTTCGCTAAATTCCCCTGTATTTCCCTTAGGGCTTTTAGGGCTTGGTTTCTGGCTGTAATATCAACTAATGAAAATAGCACTTCGCACCTTCCATTGTCTTCTATCACATGGTATTGTAATGCAACATCTTTGCGCTCATTGCTTTTTGTGATAAATGCCTCCTCAAGCCCTGTGTATGATTTATTTATGAATGATTTAATGTCATTTACTATATCATTGCTATCACTGGCAATAAAATCCGTAAGGTTAGCACTAATGAACTCCTGTTTTTCGTAACCTAAAAAAGTTTGGGCCTTGGGGTTAACACTAACTATCTCAAAAGTGCTGAACTCTACCATAATTAATGGCAACGGATTTTTAATGAAGAAAGTAGAATCAGAGTTTAAAACAATTGAAGATGGCTCCTGCGAAGGCTTAGGTTTTATGGCAACAATGGCCAGGTCATTATTATTGTTGAAAAAAGGGATAATGTTTACCTCTACATTCGTTTTTGCGCCCGAAACTTTGACTAGTTTAACGCTAAATGGATGCTGACTCTCACTGCTGCTATAAGCATACACTTTTCTCTTGATACTGTCATAATCGGGAATAATTAGTGCCAACTTACTGCCAATTAATTCGTCGTTTGAGAAACCTAATAACCTTCGAGCAGAATCGTTGCAGGACAATAGTTTGTTAGTTTGCAGGCAAACGCTTAAAGCAGGCCCACTAATAAACCTAAGAAGCTGCTCTGCGGCATTTACATTATTTTTCAAACCATTGTTTGCTTGACTATCCATTGTGACCCCCAAAAAAAATTAGCTTATCGTAAAACTAATCATTAATAAAAACAAGTCATTGGTAAAATACAATTTTTTCTTGATTTTGTCCGAAATCTTCATGAATAATCCCCATCTCTACAGCAATTAACTACAGGGAAGGAATTACTTCATAAGAAGATAACCCAAGGGAAAAAAATATATTGATTATATATTTTAATACTAAAACCCTTCTAGTTAAGGGTTCAGCTATTGATTTATTTGATAAACTTAATGAATAGGAACTACTCCTTGCGAAGTTCGAAATAACCAATAATTTCTTTTTGTTGCTTTGCCAGGTTGTTTAGCTCTTCCGATCCGCTAGCCATCTCCTCGCTTGCAGCAGCGTTCTGTTGTGTGATCTGATTCAGCTGCTGAATTGAGTTATTTATTTGGCTTGCACCTGATGATTGCTCCATGCTAGCTGCAGCAATCTCCTGCACCAACTTTGCTGTACGGTTAATTTCAGTAATGAAAGATTCCATCTGATTTGCCGAACTTTCAGTAACATCCACGCTTTTTGAGGCAAGGCTAACAATTTCATCAGCAGCCACTTTGCTTTTTTCAGCAAGTTTACGAACCTCGGCAGCAACCACCGCAAAACCCTTGCCATGTTCACCAGCGCGTGCAGCCTCAACGGCAGCATTTAGGGCGAGAATGTTGGTTTGGAAAGCAATATCGTTAATTATACTTATTCTATCGGCAATATTTCGTATTGAATCTAAACTTTCTTTTGATGAAGCCCCTACCTTTTCTACTCCTTGAGCAACATTAAGTGATATCTTCTCGGTTTGTTGAGCATTATCGGTGTTTTGTTGAATATTAGCTGCCATCTCTTCCATTGACGAAGAAACCTCTTCAACTGATGAAGCTTGCTCGGACGAACGTTCTGAAAGACTTTGCGAAACATTATTTAGCTGTGCGCTTGTGCTGGTTAAGGTGTTTGCATTGGAATCAATTTCAGATACAATCCGAGTTAAGTTATCCTTAATCTTTTCTGCTGCCAAATGTAACATCCCTAAATCGTTACGGTCATGAATCAGGTGCTTATCTGTTCTTATATCTAAATCACCATCGGCCAACTTGTTAAGTTTAGAAATAATTCTAAATAATGGGCGAACTACGGTAATGGATGCAAAATAAAAGCACAGAACACTGACACCAATGTTTACAACAGTTATAACCAAATTCACAGCCGTATTCCCATCAAAGAACTTATACTTTAACCCTATGGTAAACATTAGGAAGAGTAGGTTAATAAGCCAAATAACTCCAATGCGAACGAATACAGATTTTTTAAAGAATCTATTAAGAATAATTGCAGCTACTGTACCAGCCAGCACTATGCTAATAAAGTTACTTACAAAGAAGTTCATAAGCTTAAAGTTTCGTTTTATTCATCATAAAAATAAGAAAACAATTCGAGGAAAATCAATTAGCACTACAAAAAATCTAGCCCAATCTGTTATTTTTTTAAATTCTTAATAAACAATCCATCTTCTCAATTAATGCATAATAATATTAGTACAATTAAATGGGAGGAACACTGCGGCTTTGGGTCCCTAGGCAGATTAAGTCCTACATATTAACCCAAGTTCGACATAAGAATTAAACACAGAGGAATTTATGAAAACATACAATATTTCACTATGGAAAACGACTGTCCACAATTGAATACCGAAGAATAAGATACGTATTTTAGGGAAGGAAAAATGGGAGATGATGCAAACCTTTTATCTTTTAACCTTCTCAGCATCATCAATTACTGAAAAAAATTGCTTCACCTCATCAACACCGCAAGCCAATGCTTCCTTGAGGGTTCCCTCAAAAGCTACAACACCTTTGGAGAGGTAGATAATTCGATCGGCAATACGGAGTATGCTGGATACTTCGTGAGTAACCATAATAATTGACATGCCAAGCTGGTTCTTAAGGTTAAGTATCAACCTATCGAGGCTCTCCAGGGATATGGGATCGAGACCAGCACCTGGCTCATCGCAAAAAAGCAAGGGAGGATCAAGGGCAATGGCTCTTGCAAGGGCCGCTCTTTTAAGCATACCACCACTTAACTCGGCAGGATAATGATAAAAAGCATGCTCAAGATTTACCAGACCAAGCTTCATGTACACTATATCATCTATTAAACTTTGAGGGAGATTAGTATGTTGATTTAAGGGCAAAGCAACATTCTCGGCAACAGTCATGGAGTTTAACAGAGCTCCGCTCTGATAAAACACACCCATATTTTTGTACAGATTCTGCTCGTCGCCCTCGGATATGGTGGAAACATCATTCCCCAGCACGGATATTTTCCCTTCAATGATTGGGTACAACCCCAGTATATGCCTTAGTACGGTTGACTTCCCACACCCACTTGAACCAAGAATAATGGTAACTTCCCCTTCGTAAGCACTAAAGGTTACATCTTCAAGCACTTTAAAATCGCCAAAAGAAGCCGATAAGTTAGATACTTTTACTATTTCACTCTTTCCCATAACGAATTTTAGTAAAACAACAAGCCAAGAATGCTATCAGCTACAATTACCAATGATATTGCCACAACCACCGCAATGGTGGTTACCTTACCTACCCCTTCAGCGCCACGTTCGACTCTAAAACCATAGAAACTTCCGGTTAATACAATTAGGCTTGCAAATACCTGACTTTTCACAAAAGATGTAATCATATCCTTATTATTCATTACCTTTCCCATCCTGTTGATAAATACCTCTGGCGTTATATCGAGATAATGATATGCAGCAACTCCCCCTCCAAATATGCCCGATACATTTGAAAGTACAATTAAAAAGGGCAAGGTAAGCAAACAAGCGTAAAGTTTTGGTACAACAACAAACCGTATTGGATTTAGCCCCATCGTTTTAAGCGCATCAAGCTCCGAGGTTACCTTCATGGTTGCTATTTCAGCTGCAATGGATGAGCCGCTTCGCCCGGCAACCAGTATGGCAGTTATTAAGGCTCCCATTTCACTCATCATACCAAGAACCACTAAATCGACAATGTAAATATTTGCCCCAAAAGTAAGAAGTTGTTGGGCAGACTGTAATGCCAGTACCAATCCAATAATGAACGACATTAGCACTACAATAAGCACTGCATTAACACCAATAATCACCGATTGATTAACAACTTCACCTTTTCGTCGCGATTTTGTATAAAAAAAACCTGCAACAGCCCAGTAAAAGACATCGGCTGCTAGTGATAAAAACTCTATTAGATAGTTGGCAAAGAAGCTGGAAACGCTTTCTCCTATATACTCGAAAAAGCCAACCTTTTTGTGCAAAACAGAACGATCAATCTTTCTAGTTGAGAATAGCTCTATTTTTTCAAGTACATTCTTGCTCCCCCCCTCCTTCCTAATTGTAATTCTATTCTCCTCAAGCCTGTCAATAACATAAGACAATGCCGTTACGCCCGCTGAGTCAATGCTTTCTACTTTATCAAGATTAAATATAAACCCCTGAGGTTTCCTTTTTCTGATTTCAGCAGGCACTTTGTGAACAAAATCAGCTGCGTGGTCTAAGGTTAACACCTTTGGCAAATACAAGGTATTATCCTGAATGCAACATTCTGCATTGTTTCCCAAAGAAATAACTGATTTAGCCGTTTGGTCTTTCATGTAGTATTAACTTGTACAAATTACTATTCAACCAATTCAGCTTCAACTTTCTGAGAGAATTGTTTGATTTCTTCAAAAAGCATTCTACTTACTGCTGATGCAAACAGATTTAGGTTGCGCTCTTCCATTGGTTCAGACCTGTCAGTAACGTGCTTAAAGACCTCTTTGCTTGTGGCACCCTCCCTTAAAGTTATCTCCATATGTAAATAAGCAGAATACTGCTTGCCATTTTTTACAACCTCCAATCTGTTTACGTAAAATTCTACTGAATAATAATCACGGAGGGCGAATTTACGTGGATTTATTACCATGAAGCCGTTGTGATGCCCAAAGAAGTTTTGCATAAAAATTGTCAAAGTCTGCTCAGGCCTGTTGGTCCATTTATGATTGGCAAAATACTTTAATTCGTGAGTATCTTCTCTTATGGCTATTTCGTGCGAAGAGAATGCAGGATGTACATCTAATTCTAAAACATGTATTGGAATAGGCTCAACCTCATCATCACCGCTGTTATCTGCAGAAATCTCTTCATTAAAGGGGTACTCAATGAGATAAAATGTTGGAGCCACTGATTTACCACCAAAACATCCAGCCAACAGAAGGCTAAAGCCCATTATAGCTATTAATAATCTTTTCATACTGTTTCAATTTTTCTAGTACCGTTAGTTAAGTAAAGTCTATTTCAACTTCCTGTCAGGGACATCCTTTGCTCGCTGTCCCCTAATAAGCACAGAGGGGTCTCTGTTAATTTGCCGTGAGGTTTCCTCTATATTCTCTAGGGTATGTTTGAGTAATTCCAAATTATCACCAAGATCCTTCGTACTCTCATCCATATCCATATCAAGTTTCACAAGGAGTTCCTGTGTTTGAATAACCATTTCTGCAAGGTTCTCTATCAAATCATTCAGGTTCGTTTCCCTTAGGGTTACTGAAATGCCCCTAAGATTCCCCAATATCTCTGCGAGAGTATCACCCTGCATTATATCGTTAACCCCCTGGGATACTGAGAGCAGCTCCACTGACGATTGGTCTAATCGCTTAGCAATACTATTAGCCTGGGTGACTGTCTGCCGTAAATCCTGCCTATTTTCAACCAATACATCATTCATCAGATCAACCGAAGAGTTAAGATTGGTAGTTAATTCGGAAACATTATCAACAGTCTGCGAGAACTTATCGAGCTTCTCAGGCTGTGTAAAAACTAACAGGTTGTTAATCACCTCCTCAACTTTGTATGCAATTACTTCTGCTTGTCCGCTAATATCATCAACCAAGGAGGTTCCCTGTGCAATGTACTGACCCTGCTCAAGAAAATCCGCTTCATTGCTTCCTCCTTTAATCTCAATAGTTTTTAATCCTGTTATGCCCATTGCAACTATATCGGCAGAGGCATCAGCCTTAACTGGTGTTCCCTCTTTAAGTGATAAACGTACTATTATTCTGTTAACATCCTCGGGGTCAATAATAATCTCGGCAATACTCCCAACATTTATTCCCATATATTTCACTGGGCTGCCTGCCTCAAGTCCGCTAACTGAAACATCCTGATATGCAACATAATACTCATCCGTTTTCTCGAACAAACGGCGGGCAGTAAAATAACCAATTAGGGTTAATAGAAGTAATGCGCTTATCATTATAAAAATTCCTAAACGAACTTTTTGAGCTCTACGATTCATATATAATTTACATTATTTATCCAGCAAATAATACTAAGAAATCATCTCTTTAGCATTCTTTCGATCTTTTCGTGTAAATATACAGAAATCATTTTAGAAATTTACTTTTGATTAAAGCAAAACAAGTATAAAGTTACAGAAAATATAATGATAAACGTTTGCCAACTCTTCCATAAATGCGCCACGATTGGGATAAGGCTTTTTAACTCTTTTAATAAAACGCTTGCCTTAATTTTTATCATTCTTGGCAGGTAATGACAGGTGTTTTTATATTGATTTCGGCAGGTTATAAACAATATCTATGTGATTAGACTTGCTATGAAGAATATCTAGATAATTGTTAATTCTCTCCTCATATTCTATATGGTAGTCAGGATGCAACTTTTTTAAAATCGTTAGCACTTTGCGAACCGTCATAGCCACTTTTGAGTCAAAAGGAGTAAAACATGTGCCCAATAACCCCATATAATGTTTAAATACATCGTCAAGTATATACATTAACATATCAACTTCCAACTTTTTATTCTTTGATATCTTGGCAAACTCTTTTACCCGCTTATTGCAGGCACTAATCATGTTGGCCAAACGAAGCTGTTGCGAGAACCCCTTGTAGCGTTTAAAGGACAGCTTATTAATATCATTAATTGCCTCGTTGTACAAATCTATCTCCCCCTCATGTTTGTCGAAGAAATTTACCGATAGGTATTCGTAATACTCCTTACACGATGCCATGGCAATAATCATTTCTGCCAGTTCACTTCTTGAATATGAGTTAACTAGTTCTTTTATATCTGCTTTGGTGCGTTTCATTTTACAAACAATCCATTTAAACTCTCGATTAAAAAATGTTCATACGCATTAATGCGAAGATATAAAAATCTGCAAAAATGTATTCAACCCAAATTTGTCATTAGCAACGTGTTTCTACTGCCCGCAATTAGAAACAAACATTTTCTCTGTTTTGAGAGAAAAAAGCGTTTAAATGACAAATCGGTTAAGAAAAAACTAA